>CAYMQO010000243.1:0-3979 GCA_964392405.1 uncultured Marinobacter sp. | reverse complement strand
CGCCGCTGGGGTTGCCCGGGGAGCACAGGAAGAGTATCTGGCAGTCGTTCCACACGGATGCGGGCACGGCGTCAAAGTCCGGAATAAACCCATTGTTGCCATCCGCAGGCAGGTAATGGGGCTGGGCACCGGCCAGCAGGGCGGCGCCTTCGTAGATCTGATAAAAGGGGTTGGGGCTGACAACGGTGGCCGGGCGTGTGGCGTCAATCGCGGCCTGTACAAACGAGAAGATGCCTTCCCGGGTGCCGTTGACCGGCACCACGTTGGCATCGGGCCGGAGCGTGCCTTCTTTCAGGTGGAAGCGCCGGGTCGCCCAGTCGGCGATGGCCTGGCGTAGCTGTGGCTTGCCGCTGGTGGTGGGGTAGTTGGCCAGGCGAGCCAGGTTGTCTGCCATCACCTGCTGGACGAACGCGGGCGCCGGGTGCTTGGGTTCGCCGATACCCAGGGAGATGGGCGCAATATCAGCTGGCGGAATCACATCGGCTTTCAGTTCAGCCAGCTTCTCAAAAGGGTAGGGGTGCAGCAGGGACAGGTTGGGGTTCATTGAATCTTATCCAGCGTGTTGCGCAGGTCTTCCTGCAGGGCGCGGCAGACGTCCGGGTCCCGGAGTGGCCAGCCGTGCTCGTCGGTGACAAAAAAGGCGTCTTCCACCCGCTCGCCGAGGGTGGCGATTTTAGCGTTGGTCAGCCGTACCCGGTGATCCAGCAGTACCCGGCCCACCCGTGCCAGCAGGCCGGGGCGGTCCGGGGTAATCACTTCAATCACCGTCCGCTGGCTGTAGGTGTCGTTGGACAGGGTGATCTCCGTCGGGAAGGAGAAGTGCCGCAGCCGGCGGGGTGTGCGCCGCTGGATGATCTCGGGGTAGTCGTCCGGGGCGGCCAGTTCCTGTTGCAGCCGCTTGCGAACCCGCTCCTTGCGGGCGGGGTCTTTCCCCAGGGGCTGGCCCTGATCGTCCAGCACAATGTAGGAGCTGATGGACCAGGGGCCTTTGCTGACGACGCTGATACGGGCATCGACGATGTTCAGGTTGAGCTGCTCTAAAATCGCGGTGGTGGCCGCAAACAGGGCGACCCGGTCCTTGACGTAAATAACGATGTGGGAGTAACCGTCGCTGGGCCCGCCCCGGGTGTCCCGGATCAGTACCAGGGGTTCGGGATTGTCGCCGTGGCGGATAATGGCTTCTGTCTGCCAGGCGATATCGACGGTGGAATCCTGCAGGAAGTATTCTTCATCCAGTGTGTTCCAGATGCTGTCGATCTGCTCGTCGGTAATGCCCTTGCCATTGAGGATGCCCCGGGCCTCGGCAGCGGTGGCCCGCACCCAGTCTTCCCGGTTAAAGGGGGTTTCCGTTCCCCGGCGCAGGGCTCTCTCGGTCTCCACATACAGCTGACGCAAGAGCGAAGCCCGCCAGGTATTCCACAGCTTCGGGTTGGTGGCGCTGATATCGCACACCGTCAGCACGTACAGGTAGTCCAGGTGGGTCTGGCTGGGCACGGCCCGGGCAAACTCGTTGATGATATCCGGGTCGGAGATGTCCTTGCGCTGGGCCGTCATGGACATCAGCAGATGATTTTCCACCAGCCAGGCGATCAGTTGAGTGTCCCGCTCGCCCATGCGATGGCGCTGGCAGAAGGCGATTGCGTCTTCCGCCCCCAGCTCGGAATGGTCGCCGCCCCGGCCCTTGGCAACGTCGTGGTAAAGGCCGGCCAGGTACAGCACTTCCGGTTTGGGCAGCTGATGGACCAGGCGGGAGGCCAGCGGAAATTCGGTGCGGCTTTCGGGCTGGCTCATACGGACCATATTGCGGATCACCCGCAGGGTGTGGGTATCCACGGTGTAGATATGGAACAGGTCGTACTGCATCTGGCCGATGATCTGGCCGAATTCCGGCAGGTAGCGCCCCAGTACGTTGTATTTCTTCATATGGGACAGGGTTTCGTGCAGCGCATGGGGCGTGCGTACCAGTTCCATAAACAGTGACGTTACTGCCAGGTCGTTGCGAAACTGATCATCGATCAGATGCCGGTGCGCCCGTAACGCGCGGATGGTGGAGGCGCGGATACCCTTGATGGACGGGTGCTGGGCCATCAGCAGGAAGATTTCCATGATGGCGTAGGGTGCGTAGGCGAACACCTGGGTGTTGATGGCTTCGATGTACTGGTCGCGAATGCGGAAGCGGCGGTTCAGGGGCTGGATTTTCGCTTTCTGGTCCTGCTGCAGGATGGCTTCATCGTAGTACTGCAGGATAACGTCGGTGATCTCTGACAGGGCCAGCACGGTGCGGTAGTACGCCTGCATCATCTGTTCAACGCCGAGCTTGCGGCCCTTGTCCGCGTAGCCCAGCATCTCCGCCAGCGCCCGCTGATGGTCGAACAGCAGGCGGTTTTCGTTGCGGTCCGCGATCAGCTGCAGGCCGTAGCGCAGTCGCCAGAGGAAGGTCTCGCCCTTGCGCAGGATGTCGTGTTCTTCCTGGGTCAGGACGCTGAAGCGGGTCAGGTCCGAAATGCTGTCCAGGCCGAAGTGGCGCTTGGTGATCCAGCCAATATTCTGGATATCCCGAAGTCCGCCGGGCACGCCCTTTAAATTGGGCTCAAGGTTGTACTCGGTGTTGCTGTATTTGCGGTGCCGGGCGAGCTGTTCTTCCCGCTTGGCGATAAAGTAATTCCGGTCGCTGCACACATCGTCCGAATAGGCCATACGGCTCAGCTCGATCCGCAATTCCTCTGCGCCGGCGATGGTGCGGGTTTCCAGCAGGTTGGTGAGAATGGTGACATCTTCGCTGGCGGCCTGCCGGGACTCTTCCAGACTGCGTACGCTGTGGCCGATATCGAGCTTCAGATCCCACAACAGGGTGACGAAGGCTTCCAGGTCTCCCTGCCACTGGCTCGGCATGTCGTCACGGGTGAGAATCAGCAGGTCGATATCGGAGTGGGGGTGCAGCTCACCGCGGCCATAACCGCCGACCGCCAGCAGGGCCACGTCGGGCGAGTTGGAGAGCTCGTAGCGGTTCCAGATGGTTTTCAGGACCTGGTCAACCGTCTCCGCCCGGGAGCGGACCAGTTCCCGCACGTCCACCCCGCGGCGAAAGGCATCAGCGTCGGCTTCGTAGGCTTCCCTGAGATAAGTCCGGGCGGCCCTCACCGGTGAGGGGTCGTTGGCGATCTGCTCGATGAGGCCCGGGTTTTCCACTCAGAAAGACTCTTCCTTGCGTCGGGTCAGTACCTCGTAACCATCGGCGGTTACGAGCACGGTGTGTTCCCACTGGGCCGACAGCTTGCGGTCCTTGGTGATGGCCGTCCAGCCATCGCCCAGTACGCGGGTGTGGTAGGTGCCCTGGTTGATCATGGGCTCGATGGTGAAGGTCATGCCTTCTTTCAGCGCCATACCAGTGCCGGGGCGGCCGTAGTGCATCACCTGGGGCTCTTCGTGGAACACCTTGCCGATACCGTGACCGCAGAAGTCCCGCACAACGGAATAGCGGTGCTTTTCGGCATGCTCCTGGATCACGTGGCCGATATCTCCCAGGCGGGCGCCGGGTTTGACCAGTTCGATGCCCAGGTACATGCACTCCTGGGTGATGCGGATCAGGCGCTCTGAGCCGGGCCTGGGCTTGCCGACAATCCACATCTTGCTGGTGTCGCCGTGGTAGCCGTCTTTAAGAACGGTCACGTCGATGTTGATGATGTCGCCGTCCTTGAGCACCTTTTTCTCGCTGGGGATGCCGTGGCAGACGACATGGTTGACCGAGGTGCAGATGGACTTGGGGAAACCCTTGTAGTTCAGCGGAGCCGGAATCGCCTGTTGGACATTAACGATATGATCATGGGCGATGCGATCGAGATCTTCGGTGGTAACGCCGGGCCTGACGTGTTCGTCCAGCAGCTCCAGCACTTCGGCCGCGAGGCGACCGGCCACCCGCATTTTCTCGATTTCTTCCGGCGTCTTGATAGATACAGTCATTGGACTTCCTGATAAATGA
>CAYMQO010000242.1:0-3981 GCA_964392405.1 uncultured Marinobacter sp. | reverse complement strand
CGGCTTGATCTTGCTGGCGTTTCCAGCCGTGCCGAATGCCTCATACCGGGCCACGCAGATGTCGGTCATGGCCTTCATGGTTTCCTGCAGGTACTTGCGCGGGTCAAACTCGGCCTTGTTCTGGGCGAGGAAGCGCCGGACGGCACCAGTACTGGCCAGGCGCAGGTCAGTGTCGATGTTGACCTTGCGGACGCCGTACTTGATGCCCTCGACGATTTCCTCCACCGGTACGCCGTAGGTTTCCGGAATCTCACCACCGTACTGGTTGATGATCTCCAGCCAGTCCTGGGGAACAGAACTGGAACCATGCATCACCAGATGGGTATCCGGAATACGGGCATGGATTTCCTTGATGCGGTCGATAGCCAGGATATCTCCGGTGGGCGGACGGGAGAACTTGTAGGCACCATGGCTGGTGCCAATGGCAATCGCCAGCGCATCCACGTGGGTCTTCTTGACGAAGTCTGCCGCTTCTTCCGGATCGGTCAGCATCTGCTCCAGGTCCAGAGTACCTTCGGCGCCAATGCCATCCTCTTCGCCGGCCTGGCCGGTTTCCAGGCTGCCCAGACAGCCCAGCTCACCTTCTACCGAAACACCACAGGCGTGGGCCATTTCGACGGTACGACGGGTGACGTCAACGTTGTATTCGTAGTCGGTCGGCGTCTTGCCGTCTTCGCCCAGAGAGCCGTCCATCATGACCGAGCTGAAACCCAGCTGGATCGAACGCTGACACACCGCCGGGCTGGTGCCGTGGTCCTGGTGCATGACGACGGGAATATGGGGAAACTCTTCCACTGCAGCCAGAATCAGGTGGCGCAGGAAGGGCGCACCGGCGTACTTGCGGGCACCGGCAGAGGCCTGGACAATCACCGGCGAATCGGTCTTGTCCGCCGCTTCCATGATGGCGCGCATCTGCTCGAGGTTGTTCACGTTGAAAGCGGGCACACCGTAACCATGCTCAGCGGCATGATCCAGAAGTTGCCGCAGGGAAATCAGGGCCATGGTTTTTCTCCTTGCTTGAAATTTGGTTGAGGCAGACTTGGGAGTCTGCTTCGGCGGGCGGGCTTGGGGTTATGTTCCCCGCTCTTCCAATACCGCTACTGCAGGCAACGTTTTACCTTCCACGAACTCCAGGAAAGCACCGCCGCCGGTGGATATGTAAGAGATCTTGTCAGCTACACCATACTTGTCAACCGCCGCCACGGTATCACCACCGCCCGCCAGCGAGAAAGCCTCACTGTCAGCAATAGCATGGGCCAGGGCCTTGGTGCCATTACCAAACTGATCGAATTCGAATACCCCCACCGGGCCATTCCAGAGAATGGTCTTCGCATTCTTCAGCAACTGGGCGAACTCCCCGGCAGTCTGCGGACCGACGTCAAGGATCATATCGCCCTCAGCCACGTCGGAAATGTTCTTCACCGTTGCGGTCGCATTCTCTGCAAATTCCGGTGCAACCACGACGTCGACCGGCAGCGGAATTTCAACGCGGGAGGCGATGTCCTTCGCGGTGTCGATCAGGTCGTGCTCACAAAGCGACTTGCCGACGGGGTGTCCGGCTGCGGCCAGGAAAGTATTGGCGATGCCGCCCCCCACGATGATCTGATCGCAGACTTTTTCCAGCGCGTTCAGCACGTCCAGTTTGGTAGAGACCTTGGAGCCCCCGACGATGGCTACCACCGGCTTTTCCGGCTTGTCCAGGGCCTTGCCCAGCGCCTCCAGCTCAGCCGCGAGCAGCGGACCCGCGCAGGCTTCCGGAGCAAACCGGGCGACGCCGTGGGTCGACGCCTGGGCGCGGTGGGCAGTGCCAAAGGCGTCCATCACGTAGACGTCACACAGGGCAGCGTAGCGCTTGGCCAGCTCTTCATCGTCCTTCTTCTCGCCCTTGTTGAAGCGGACGTTTTCGAACAGCACCACCTCACCGTCGGCAACGTCAACACCGTCCAGGTAGTCCTTAACCAGGCGAACTTCCTGCCCCAGCATGCCGGCAAGGTGTTCTGCCACCGGTTTCATGGAGGAGACCTCGTCATAAACGCCCTCTTCCGGGCGCCCCAGGTGGGACATCAGCATGACTTTCGCACCGGCATCCAGTGCCGCCCTGATGGTGGGCAGGGAGGCGCGGATGCGGGCATCACTGCTTACCCTGCCGTCCTTGATCGGCACGTTAAGGTCTTCCCGAATCAGGACCCGCTTGCCCGCGAGGTCCAGGTCAGTCATTTTCTTGATGGCCATAATCGCAGTTCCATTTTCCTTAACATTCAAAAAGTTTTTGCTGCTGCGGAGTCCGTCTTGTTCAACCAGCTCCGGCTGACATCCAGCATCCGGTTAGCAAATCCCCACTCGTTATCAAACCAGCAAAGCACCTTCACCATGCGCCGCCCCACCACCCGGGTCTGGCCGCCATCCACAACGGCAGAGTGGGAATCGTGGTTGAAGTCAGAGCTGGCGAGGGGGTCATCGGTATAGCCCAGCACACCCTTGAGCCCATTCGTTGACGCCTCGGCCAGTAACGCATTCACTTCGTCCACGGAGGTGTCACGACTGACCTCTACCACCATATCAATGGCGGATACGTTCAGTGTCGGTACGCGCATGGCAACGCAACTGAAGCGGTCCTTCATCTCCGGCAACAGTCGCTCAATACCCCGGGCCAGACCCGTGTCCACCGGCACAATGTTCTGCAGGGCACTACGGGTGCGGCGCAGATCCTGGTGGTGGTAGGCGTCGATCACCGGCTGATCATTCATGGCGGCGTGGATGGTGGTCGTGGTGCCGTGCTCTATCCCCAGCGCCCGGTCCAGCACCCGGATCACGGGCACCAGGCAGTTGGTGGTGCACGAAGCCGCTGACACGATGCGGTCGGCTGACGACAGGGTATCGTCGTTGATGCCATACACGACAGTGCGGTCCACATCCGGCTCGGCGGGCTGGGAAAACAGCAGCCGGCGTGCCCCGGATTGCAGGTGGCGCTCTGCCGTTATCCGGTCCGCGAATGAACCGGAACATTCCAGCACCATGTCGACATCGATCTCACCCCAGGGCAGATCTTCCGGCCCGGGGCTGCGCAGCACATGAATCGGGTCGCCGTTCACCACAAGCTTCCCGTCCCGGGTGCCCACTTCGCCATGAAAACGCCCGTGGGTCGAGTCGTAGCGGGTCAGGTGGGCGATGGTTTCCAGGTCAGCCAGTTCGTTGATGGCAACCACCTGCAACCGGTCGCGATACCCGTTTTCATAGAGTGCGCGCAGCACACACTGACCGATCCGGCCATAGCCGTTGATGGCGATGCGCGCAGGGGTGATCGAACTCATCAGTTATCCAGCAGCTCAAGCGCAGTGTCGACGATGTTTTCCACCGTAATGCCGAACTCCCGGAACAGTTCTTCCGCCGGTGCCGATTCGCCGAACGAGGTCATGCCGATCACCCGGCCGTCCAGGCCCACGTATTTGTACCAGTAGTCTTCAATAGCAGCCTCGATGGCGATGCGATTCGTAACGTCCAGTGGCAGCACCTTCTGCTTGTACTGGGCGCTCTGGGCCTCAAATACTTCTGTGGAGGGCATGGATACCACGCGCACCTTGTGGTTATTCTCACGCAGGGTTGCGGCGGCCTGTTGGGCAAGGGCCACTTCCGAGCCGGTCGCGATCAGGATCAGGTCCGGTGTACCGCCATCGTCGGACAGGATGTAACCACCCTTCGCCACATTCGCCAGTTGCGTATCGTCGCGGTCCTGATGGGGCAGCCCCTGACGGGAGAAGACCAGCGCCGAAGGTCCATCCTTGCGCTCAAGAGCAGCCTTCCAGGCCACGGCGGATTCTACCGCGTCGGCAGGGCGCCAGGTGTTCATGTTCGGCGTGGTACGCAGGCTGGCCAGTTGCTCGATGGGCTGGTGCGTCGGGCCGTCTTCGCCCAGGCCGATGGAATCGTGGGTAAAGACAAAGATGGAGCGCTGCTTCATCAACGCCGCCATGCGCACCGCGT
>CAYMQO010000241.1:0-3993 GCA_964392405.1 uncultured Marinobacter sp. | reverse complement strand
TCTCTAGCCCCTGGCCGTCCACATACTGGTCAATACGGCCATCGGAGTCACAGGTGATGTCCTGTATCACCGCTCGCCGGATAAGGGGGCGGTCCAGACCTTCAATGGGCAGCACCGGAAATATCTGATCAATGCCCCAGATATCGGGCAGCGACTGGAACAGCGAAAAGTTGACAAACAGCTTTTCCGCCAGCTTTTCATTAAGTTCATCGACGATCTCCCGGTGGGCCCGGTTAGCGCTGCTCAGTTGCTGTTGCAGCAGGCGACAGCTGGCGGTGTAGATGCGCTCGGCTTCCGCCCGGTGGCCGAGGGTGAGCAGACCGTGGGCGAACTGGGCGTGTACGTCACTCATGGCATGGAGCAGATCGTGGTAGATCTCAATGCGTGAGCGCGGGCTGTCGGTCTCCAGCAGATGACTGTAGTCTCGCCAGAGATCGTGCAGGGGGACCGGGGCATCCTCATCCGGTGCGGCGGGCGTTCGCGCCTCCGGCGGCTCCCGGTCAATCACGTTGGTGACCAGCACCGCATGGTGGGCGGTCAGGGCACGGCCGGATTCGCTGATCAGGTCTGGGTGGGGTACGCCGGCCCGCTCACATTCCGACTGCAGGGTGTGGATCACGTTCCAGGCATATTCCCGCATGCTGTAATTGATGGAACAGCTGCTGCGGGACCGGGTGCCTTCGTAGTCCACGCCTAGTCCGCCGCCGATGTCCACCGTACCCACCGGCGCACCCAGGTGCCGCAACTCGCTGTAAAAGCGGGCGCATTCCCGCAGGCCGGTCTGGATATCACGTATGTTGGCAATCTGGGAGCCCAGATGGAAATGCAACAGTTGCAGCGAGTCGAGGGCATCGGCCGCCCGCAGTCGCTCCACCACATCCAGCACCTGACCCGCCGACAACCCGAATTTGGACTTTTCACCGCCGGTGTTCTGCCAGTTGCCCTTGCCGATGGTGGCAAGTCGCGCCCGTACACCGATAAGCGGCCGCACCTCCAACCGACGGGCCTCTTCGAGAATCAGCTTCAGCTCAGAGGGTTTCTCCACCACGATGAAAACCTGCGAGCCCAGCTTCTGGCCGATCAGTGCGGTACGGATATATTCCCGATCCTTGTAACCGTTACAGACGATTACCGAGTCCCGGCCCGACAGTGCCAGTACTGCCATCAGCTCGGGTTTGCTGCCCGCTTCCAGGCCGATCTGTCCGTTGGCTGCGGCCGGCTGCGCCTGTAGCAGTTCTTCTACCACACGACGCTGCTGGTTCACCTTGATGGGATAGACGGCGGTATAGCGCCCCTGATATCCCCGCTCGGTGGCCACGTCGTTAAAGGCCTGGCACAGGGAGTTCACCCGGTCGTGGAGAATATCGGTAAAGCGCAGCAGTACCGGCAGGGCAATATTCTGCTGGTTGAGTTGCCGGATCAGTCGGGGCAGGTTGATGGTCTGGTCCTGACGCTGGCGGTGGGGTCGGATCAGCACATCCCCGCCGGCGCTCACATCGATATAGCCGTCGCTCCATTGCGGAATGTTATAGACCTGGCTGGCAGTGGATCTGGTGGTCATACTGATGTCCTGCATCGCAAATAGGGCCAAGAGTCGGGCGCGCCCATTGTAGGCTGCGACGGCCACCGGTGGAACCCGCAAGCCCGCGATATCCGGCAATAGGTCTTTGGCTGGCGGGCGGTGGGCTCTACAATGACGCCCAGCTATCAAGGGAGATTGAACGATGAGCACACTCGATCAGAACTGGTTCACCGAAGTTTTCCAGGACCAGGGCACGGCATTCTCGCTACAGGTCAGGCGTAAGCTCCACGAGGAGCAGACCCCGTTTCAGAAACTTGAGGTCTGGGAAACCGAGACGTTTGGCAACCTGATGGTACTGGACGGCTGCGTGATGCTGACCAGCCGCGATAATTTCCTGTACCACGAAATGATGACGCACCCGGCCCTTTTTACTCACCGGGACCCGAAGAAGGTGGTGATCATCGGCGGTGGCGATTGTGGCACCCTGCGGGAGGTCCTCAAGCACCCGGGCGTGGACGAAGCCTGGCAGGTAGAAATTGATGAGCGGGTAACCCGGGTTGCGGAGAAGTTCTTCCCGGAACTGTGTGAGTCCAATCACGACCCGCGGGCCAATTTCTTCTTTGGTGATGGTATCCAGTGGATGCGGGATCAGCCGCCAGGATCCGTCGACCTGATTATCGTTGACAGTACCGACCCGGTGGGGCCGGCGGAAGGGCTCTTCGCTCTGGACTTCTACCGGGACTGCATGATTGCGCTGCGGGACGGCGGGCTGGTGGTTCAGCAGAGCGAATCGCCGCTGCTGCATACGGAGTCCATCATCCGCGGTATTCACGAAGACATGAAAGAGGCGGGCTTTGATCATGTGCAGACCCTGCCGTTTCCGCAGCCGGTCTATCCAACGGGCTGGTGGAGCTGCACCATGGGGGGTAAAGGTGTTCATACCCGGTACTTCCGGGAAGAAGACGCTGCCGACCGGCCGTTTGTGACCCGCTACTACAACGAAAATGTTCACCGGGGCGCCCTGGCACTGCCGCAGTTTATGCTGGAGGCACTGGAGGACCCGGTGCGGCCGGCGGAAGGGTAAAAGCTCGGTGCCGGTCAGACGGTCCTTACTGTTAAAACCGGGGCAGCCAACCGCTGCCCCGGTTTTACCCGTCAATCACTTACCGGTGACGAATTCCGGATAGGCTTCCATACCGCACTCCGCCAGGTCGACGCCGTCGTACTCGTCCTCTTCGCTGACACGGATGCCGGTGACGGCCTTCAGAATGCCCCAGACGATCAGGCTGGCCACGAATACCCAGACGAAGATGGTCACCGCGCCCACCAACTGACCGATAAAGGCCGCATCGCTATTGGTGAACGGCACCAGCATCAGGCCCAGAAAACCGCAGACGCCATGGGCAGAAATGGCGCCCACCGGATCGTCAATGTGCAGCTTGTCCAGGATAACGATGCTTAACACCACCAGCACACCGCCGAGCAGGCCCCAGCAGGTCGAAGTCAGGGCGCTGGGTGTGGACGGCTCCGCCGTAATAACCACCAGCCCGGCGATGGCGCCGTTCAGCAGCATGGTCAGATCCGCCTTGCCGAACATCAGTCGTGCCGTGATCAGGGCGGCAATGGCCCCGCCCGCCGCGGCTGCGTTGGTGTTCAGGAAGACCATGGCGACCGAGTTGGCACTGGCGATATCCCCCAGTTTCAGCACCGATCCACCGTTAAAGCCAAACCAGCCTAACCACAGGATAAACGTACCAAGGGCCGCCAGCGGCATATTTGCGCCGGGAAAGGCGCGGATTTCTCCGTTGGGTCCGTACTTGCCTTTGCGGGCGCCCAGCAGAATCACCCCAGCCAGGGCAGCCGCTGCGCCGGCCATGTGCACGATGCCAGAGCCGGCAAAGTCGCTGAAGCCCAGTTCGGCCAGGTTATACAGGCCAAACACATCGCCACCGCCCCAGGTCCAGGAGCCTTCCATGGGGTAGATAAACCCGGTCATTACCACGGCGAACGCCAGGAAGCTCCAGAGCTTCATGCGCTCAGCAACCGCGCCCGAGACGATAGACATGGCGGTGGCCACAAACACCACCTGAAAGAAAAAGTCGGCCGCACCGGAGTAAATCGAGTCGCCTTCGAAGTCGCCGCGCTCACTGAACTCACCCAGCACGCCGCTTACCTCTACCTCGCCCATGCCGGACAGAAAGAGGTTGCCGCCATACATGATGGCGTAGCCGCAGATCAGATACATGGTGGATGCGACTGCAAACAGCGCCATGTTCTTGGTGAGAATTTCCGTCGTATTCTTGGCACGCACCAGCCCGGATTCCAGCATGGCGAACCCTGCTGCCATCCACATGACTAATGCACCGCATACGAGAAAATAGAAGGTATCTATAGCGTACTGCAAATGAAAGACACTGCTGTCCATGGGAAGCCCTCCGCACGAGGCTTAACAGGAAATGGGTATTTTTGCG
>CAYMQO010000240.1:0-4012 GCA_964392405.1 uncultured Marinobacter sp. | reverse complement strand
CAGGGTTTACAAAATAAATCAGCTGATAGACCAGAAACGCGAACACCGGCGCCGCGAACAAAGCTGCAAAACTGCCGCCGAACACCAGAAAGAGAAAAAGTAAGGCGAACTTGGACATACGTTAATCTTTTCCCCGAGGCCACGGCGCCCGGCTCGCGTGTTGCCGGTACATTTTCATATACTGGCTGACCATGGCCGATGCGCTGAACCGGGCGTCGAAGGCCTGCAAAGCACCGTTTTTTAACCGATGACGCAACGCCGAATCATCGTATAGGGCTGCCATCGCCTCACAGAACTGTTCAGCATCGCCAGCCGACGCCAGCAGGCCGTTCTCCCTATGCCGGATAATTTCCGGGTTGCCACCCACCTCTGTCACGACGGATGGAATACCCAGGCTCATCGCCTCGAGCAGGGTCATTGAGGTGCCTTCTGTGTGAGACGACAACAGAAAGACATCCATTATGGAAAGGTGATTCGCCGGCTCATTGATAAAGCCAGTAAAGATAGTCCGCCGGGTGATGCCCAGATCCATGGCAAGCTGCTCCAGCAATTGCCGATCCGGGCCATCCCCTACCATCAACAACCAGCTCTCCGGAAACCGCTGGTGAAACCGACTGAACGCTTCCAGCATCATGGTTTGATTTTTCACCGGGTCCAGACGGGCCACGGTTCCCAGGACGAAATCCTGCGCACCGATCCCGAGACGCTGCCTCAGGTCGGTCGCCGCTTCCCCGTTTCGGGCAAGCGGGCGGATGCCGTTGTAAATAACCTGTATCCGGGCACGAGGCATAAACTCGTATTCGACCAGCGCTTCACGGGTGGCCTCGGAGATGGCCACCAGCTCAGCCGTACATCGCGCAGCGATTGCGTTGAATAAATATGCTTTATAGCGATGGCGGTCTGGATGAAAGCGTCCATGCTCGGTAAAAACAACTTTTGCGCGGGTGCCCAACGCTCCCAGCCATCCGTAAAAATAGGGCGTGTACTGGTGGCAATGGATGATGTCGAACTCACCGCATTGGATATGTGCCCGGATTGCACGAATAAGAGAGCGGTCAAGTCCTGAAGCCCTGGCCACGCTGTGTACCGGGACACCCCTGCTTTTCAGGGCTTCGCCAATAGGGCCGACTTTTCCGTCAATACACAGAATTTCCGCGGAAGCGTCTGACTCACCAGTACCTTCGATAAGTTGCCGGATAACCTGTTCCGTTCCTCCGATACCCATATTGAAGGTAATGTGCAGCACCCTGATGGGACGTTGGTGCCGGTGAACGCCGCGCTCTGGTGAGTTCACGCTGCCCCTCCGTATTGCTGCCACCAAAGCTCAAACGCCACCATACTCCACAACTCCTGGGTATAGCTGTTCTCACCCCCAAGATGTCGTTCCCAGAGTCGCCGTACCCGTGTCATATCAAAGCACTGACTCAACCCACCGGAATCATTTTCGAAAACCTGACTGGCAAGAGGTCGGATTTCCACTCGTAGCCATTCAGCCAATGGTACGGAAAACCCCATTTTCTTCCGGTATAGGATGTCGTCGGTCAGCATGGGTGTGAAGGCTTTTTTGAGGATGTGCTTCTTACCCTTTCCGTTCAGCTTAAGGGCCGAAGGAATCGCTGCAGCGTACTCGACGACACGATAGTCCAGCAGCGGTGCCCGGGTTTCCAGTGAGTTGGCCATACTCATGCGGTCAACTTTTACCAGGATGTCCCCTGGCAGATAGGTCTTGAGGTCCGTGTAGAGAATACGTGACAGATGGTCGTCGCTGTCGGCCTTGTGGTACCGGTCAATGGTGATCTGTGCCGGGTCATAGCCGTGAGTTTCCCGCTTGAGTTCACTAGTGACCAGTTCGTCCCAGAGCGCCGGCCTGAAGAAGCAATTGGTCAGATAGAAAGCGCGGGCCGGGTCGACCGCCAGCGTGTTGAGCAGGGTTTGCGCCTTCCTGAACGGACCAGCGCCAGCCAGCCCAGCGCCCCGTGCCAGCGTTGGAAAAATGCCGCGACGCAGTGACGATGGGAACAGGTTTCGCAGGCGGTTTTCTGTCTGATCAATCGCGTACTTGCTGTAGCCGGCAAAATTCTCATCGCCGCCATCACCCGCGAGCGCAACGGTGACCTGTTGACGTGCCAGCTGGGATACAAAAAAGGTCGGAACAAAGGACGGATCAGCAAACGGTTCGTCGAAATACCGGGCGATATCGGGCAGGCTACCAGCGACGTTTTCTCGAACGGTAAATTCATGGTGGTCCGTTCCAAATTGCTCAGCCACCTTTCTGGCCCAGTGCACTTCATCAAACCGTTTCGAATCGAAACCTATGGAACAGGTGGTTACCGGCTGATCCGCATGCTTCGCCATCAGCCCCACCACAGCGCTGGAGTCAACACCACCGCTAAGAAACGCCCCCAGGGGAACATCGCTGACCATACGCAGGCGAACCGCATCATCGATAAGTTCGTGGAGGCCGCCAGCGACCTGCTCCACAGACCCGGCCATGGTACGGGCAAAGCTGACGTCCCAGTACTGGGTCAGCTTGCTGGATATGCCATCCGTTGATAGCCAATGCCCCGGCGGAACCTTGTGAATGTTGCGATAGATGGTTTTGGGGTCCGGCACATACTGGTAGGCAAAAAAGTCCCGCACCGCGTCAGGGCGAATCCGCGTCTTTACAAAGGGCGCGGGCAGCAGTGCCTTGATCTCAGAGGCGAACGCAAACTGACCGTCAGATTCATAGTAAAAGAGCGGTTTCTTGCCCAGACGATCACGGGCCAGGAAGAGTGAGCCCGTCTCGCGGTCCCAGATGGCAATGGCGAACATCCCATTGAGGCGGTCCAGGCAGCCGGCACCTTCCTCTTCAAAGAGGGTGACCAGCACTTCCGTATCTGTCCCGGTACGAAACTCATGGCCACGGTCGGCCATGTCTGCCCGGAGCTCCTGGAAATTATAGATCTCACCATTGAACGCAACAATATAACGCCCCGAATGGGATGCCATGGGCTGGTTCCCGGCCTCGCTGAGGTCAATAATGCTCAGCCGGCGGTGTGCCAGCGCAATACCCTCGTCCAGCCATACGCCCCCAGCGTCCGGACCACGATGAACGATGGCGTCGGCCATGCGGGTCACCCATGGCTGGTGTCTGTCCCGCTCCGGTGTATAAGGTGTTCGGAGAAATCCGGCTAAACCGCACATATCAGCCTGTCTGGGTTTTCTGAATGGAGTTCGCCGGTTTATTCACCAGCTCACCGAAAAGCTCTTCATACTCTCGCGCCATGCGAGCGGCCGAGTAGCGCTCATCAATCAATCGCCGCGCGTTAGTGGCCAGTTCCTGCGCCAGGCCGGGGTCCTGAAGAATCTGTTCGCAGCAGCGGGCAAGCGCCGCCTTGTCACCATGGGGCGCCAGCAGGCCTGTCTTGCCATGCTCCACCAGCTGGTCAACCCCGGGAATATCATAGGCGACCACGGGTACACCCACCGCCATGGCTTCCATCATGCAGCGGGGAATGCCCTCCAGGGATGAAGTCATGACAAACAGGCTGAAGCCAGACAGCAAGGCCAGTCGATCGCTGCGGAAGCCGAGAAAGTGAATCGCATCGGCGCTGGGCAGTTGCTGGGCCTTGACCTCCAGTTCGGCTCGCTGTCGTCCATCCCCGACCAGGTCCAGTGCCAGGGATGGGTTTGCCGCATACAGCTGATCAAAAACCTCGATCAGATCGCCCAGGCCCTTGCGGGGAATGATCTGTCCGATAAAACCGATACGCTGCACAGCTGGTGCCGACTTGTCGCTGTTCGCTTTGACGGCTACGGCAGCATCGATTTCCAGCAGGTCCACACCGTTTCTTATAAAGCGGGTTGTGGTCTCGGGCACGCCGAAGCGCTTCATATCACTCATCAGCTCGTCCGAAAGGGGCACCACCTGGTCGAAGTACCGTAAAAGGTGGGTACCGGCCTTCACAAACATCGCCATCTTCAGGCTAACCTTGCCCGAAAAACCATGGGGAGTGCTGACACAGGGAAT
>CAYMQO010000239.1:0-4021 GCA_964392405.1 uncultured Marinobacter sp. | reverse complement strand
CGCTTGTGGTAGAAGTCCGACATGATCTGTTCCAGTTCCCGCTCCCGCATCTGGCCATGGGCCACGCCAACGCGGGCTTCAGGGACCAGGGTGCGCAGATCCTCGGCGGCTTTCTGGATGCTTGAGACGTCGTTGTGGAGGAAATACACCTGACCGCCCCGCAGGATTTCCCGCAGGATGGCTTCCTTGACCATGGCCTTGTCTTTCTGCCTGACGAAGGTTTTTACCGACAGCCGGCGGGCCGGCGGCGTCGCGATAATGGACAGATCCCGCAGGTGACCCATGGCCATGTTCAGGGTGCGCGGGATCGGGGTCGCGGTCAGGGTCAGCATGTCCACTTCGGCGCGAAGGGCCTTGAACTTTTCCTTCTGGCCGACGCCGAAGCGATGCTCTTCATCGATAATGACCAGGCCCAGGTTCTTGAAGCGGATATCGCCCTGCAGCAGTTTGTGGGTGCCGATCACGATATCGGCCTTACCATTCTCAATGCGCTCAATGGCATTGCGGGTTTCGCCGGTGCTCCGGAAGCGGGACAGCAGTTCGATGGTCACCGGGGTGTCGGAGAACCGGTCCCGGAAGGATTCGTAATGCTGCTGCGCCAGCAGGGTCGTTGGCACCAGCACCGCCACCTGTTTGCCGGACCAGGTGGCGATAAAGGCGGCCCGCATGGCGACTTCGGTCTTGCCGAAGCCCACATCGCCGCATACCAGACGATCCATGGGGCGCTCGCCGGTCATGTCTTCGATTACCCGCTCGATGGCCGCCAGCTGATCCGGGGTTTCTTCAAACGGGAAGCCCGCGGCAAAGTGGCGATAGGCCTCCTGCGGATCGCTGAACTGGAAACCCTGGCGGGCCTCCCTGCGGGCGTAGACGTCCAGCAGTTCAGCGGCAGTGTCGCGGATTTTCTCGAGGGCTTTCTGTTTGGCGTTGTTCCAGCGATCCGTGCCCAGCTTGTGCAGCGGCGCGTGTTCGGTATCGGAACCGGCGTAGCGGGAAATCAGGTGTAGGTTGGAGACGGGCACGTACAGCTTTGAGCCACCGGCGTATTCAAGGGTGAGGAACTCGTTGGCGTCGCCATCCACTGAAATGGTTTCCAGCCCCTGGTAACGGCCAACACCGTGATCCACATGGACTACCGGCGACCCGACGCGCAGCTCGGAAAGGTCCCGGTAGCCGGAATCATCGACCTCGGTGGCCTTGCCCTGGCGCCGGCGTTGCAATACCCGCTCGCCAAACAGCAGGGGCTCGGTGATCAGCGCGAGACCTTGCCGCGGCAGCAGCAGGCCAGGCTCCAGTGGTGCGATGGTAATCCCCAGGCGGACGTCGGAATCAAGGAAGTCCTGCCAGCTCTCTACGCCTTCCACCGGAAGCCGGTTTTCCGACAGGTTTTCCCGCAGGGCTTCCCGGCGCCCGGAGGACTCTGTGCAGATCAGTACGCGGCCCTCAAATTCATCAACAAACCGGCGCAGGCGAGCAGCCGGGTCGCTGGCGCGGCCATCCATGGACACGTCGGGAAGGGGTTCGGTATGCAACGACGAAATCCCTTGCCCCGACCGGCTGGTTTCCCCCTGGGTCAGGGTGATCCGGGGGCGCTGGCGCAGCAGGCCGAACAGTTCGTCGGTTTTCAGGAACAGATTGCCAGGAGGCACGATGGGGCGCAGGCGGTCGTGCCGACGCTCTTCGTAACGATGGGCCGTGTCCTGCTGAAACACCTCCACGGCGTCGTCCAGTCCTTCGGCCGTGAATACCAGGGTTTCACCGGGCAGATAGTCGAACAGCGTGGCGGTCTCATCAAAAAACAGTGGCAGATAATATTCGATACCGGCGGGTGTAATGCCCTGGGTTACGTCCTGATAAACCGGCGCGCTGCGGTCGGCGTTGGGAAAGTATTCAAACCATCGGTTACGGAACCCCGAGCGGGCCTCCTTGCTCCAGGGAAACTCATACGCGGGCAGCAGCTCAATCCGTTCGATACGGTCCAGTGAGCGCTGGGTTTCCGGGTCAAAGGTGCGCAGGGTTTCGACTTCATTATCAAACAGGTCGATGCGGTAGGGCAGGGCTGCGCCCATGGGGTAAATATCGACAATCGCGCCGCGCACCGCATACTCGCCGTGTTCATAGACGTTTTCAGTATGGCGGTAACCGGCGGCTTCCAGTTGCAGTCGCCATTGCGCGGAGTCCAGCGTCTGGCCGGTCTCAAGCATCAGGGTGTTGCCCTGCAGGTAGGAAACCGGTGGCAGCCGGTGCATCAGGGTCCGTGCCGGCACGATCAGAATGGCGCGCCGGGTCCGGGGCAGGCGGTGTAGCGCACGGATACGGCGGGAGACAATATCCTGATGAGGCGAAAACAGGTCGTAGGGCAGTGTTTCCCAATCGGGCAGTGAGAGCAGTTCCAGGCCATCCGCCGTGACTGCTTCTTCGTCCTGGTCTGCTGGCAGGTCCAGATAGAACCGTACGGCCTGTTCCAGCCGGTTGGCCTCCTCCGTATTGCGGGTGACGACCAGAGTCAGGCCGTCGGTGGCCCGGGCGGTCTCGCTGATTGCCAGAGCGTCGGCACTGCCGTGCAGGTGGTCCCAGATGCGGTGATCACCGGCGCGGGTAGGAGGGTTGGGAATGAACTCGGCTAACGAAGAATGTCTGGTGCCCGGTTTCATCGGGGTGGTCAGCTCCTGGCATCTGCTCGGATTCGGTAACGTTCAGATCATGAACGGACTGTAAGTGTCAGGCCCCTCTTTACGCTGGCGACCCGTTTGAGAAGGGGGGTATTCTAGCCATGACCGCTGCCAGTGTCATGACAGCGTGGTTAAGAGGGTAGTTCGAGTGTCTGCATCCGGGGCTGCCGCGCCCGGGCTTCCTGTAACCGAAGCAAGTCGTACAGGCTTCCGGGCGCTGTCGTACCGGAGGTGTGGTTTGCGATTACGGGTTATAAATTGGATAATATGCACCCGATTTTTCGAGTGCCAACTTGCAGAGGTTCTAGCGTGAGTCACGAACAGATCAACCAGCACCTGTCCAACTGGACTGAGCGGGAATCAACCGCAGAAGCCATGATTCCCCTGATCGGCCGTCTTTACCGCAAGAATAACGTGGTAACGTCAGTATACGGCCGTGCCATCATCAACCAATCGGTGATTGGCATCCTTCGCGCCCACCGGTTCGTCCGTCAGGTGGAAGAGAGTGAGCTGTCTGTGCACGACACGCTGCCCCTGCTGGAAGTCATGGACCGGCTGGAACTGGGCCAGGCCCATGTTGATATTGGCAAGCTGGCCATCAAATTCAAGTCCGAAGGCAATGGCCGTTCACTGGAAGACTTCCTGCGGGAAGAGATTGGCCCGATTGTCGGCCAGCACCGGTCAGACGCTGAGAACAATGCCAATGGCAACACCAAGGATGTGGTTCTGTACGGCTTTGGTCGTATCGGTCGTCTGCTGGCGCGCATTCTGATCGAGAAAGCAGGCGGCGGTAACAACCTGCGCCTGCGGGCCATTGTGGTCCGCCAGGGCGGCGCTGAGAATGACCTGGAAAAGCGGGCCAGCCTGCTGCGTCGTGACTCGGTCCACGGCCCGTTCAATGGCACCATTTCTGTCGATGAAGAGAACTCTGCACTGATCGCCAACGGTAACTTTATCAAGGTGATCTATTCCGATGGGCCGGACAAGGTGGACTACACCGAGTACGGCATCAATAACGCCATCGTGATCGATAACACCGGTAAGTGGCGCGATGAAGAAGGGCTTGGCCTGCACCTGAAGTCCAAGGGGGTCAGCCGCGTGATCCTGACGGCCCCGGGCAAGGGCAATATCAAGAACATCGTATACGGTATTAACAACGATACCATCACCGACGATGACCGCATTCTGTCCGCGGCTTCCTGTACCACCAACGCCATCACGCCGGTGCTCAAGGCCATCCATGATGAGTACACCATTGTGGATGGGCATGTGGAAACCGTGCACTCCTACACCAACGACCAGAACCTGATCGACAACTACCACAAGGGCAGTCGTCGTGGTCGCAGCGC
>CAYMQO010000238.1:0-4021 GCA_964392405.1 uncultured Marinobacter sp. | reverse complement strand
TTATCGTGGCGGGCCGCCCATCCATGGGTAAGACGACCTTTGCCATGAATATTGTGGAGAATGCCCTGCTGTCCACCGGTGAGCCGATTCTGGTTTTCAGTATGGAAATGCCGGCTGACTCCATCGTCATGCGTATGCTGTCGTCCCTCGGCCGCATCGACCAGACCCGCATGCGCAGCGGCAAGCTGGAGGAAGACGACTGGCCCCGGCTGACCTCAGCGGTCAGCCTGCTCAAGGACAAGCCCCTTTATATCGATGATACGCCGGGGCTGAGCCCCACGGAGATGCGTTCCCGGGCCCGTCGTATCGCCCGTGAGAACGGTGGCAAGCTGAGCCTGATCATGGTGGACTACCTGCAGCTGATGCGGGTGCCCGGCAACACGGAAGGGCGAACCGCAGAGATCTCGGAAATCTCCCGCTCCCTGAAAGGACTCGCCAAGGAACTCAGCTGTCCCGTAGTAGCCCTGTCGCAGCTCAACCGTAGCCTGGAGCAGCGGCCCAACAAGCGGCCGGTGAACTCGGACCTGAGGGAGTCGGGCGCGATCGAGCAGGATGCGGACGTGATCATGTTCGTCTACCGGGACGAGGTTTATAACGAGGACACCCAGGACAAGGGCATTGCCGAGATCATCCTGGCCAAGGAGCTCAACGTGCCGGTGATCGCGCTGTCCCAGCTCAACCGCTCGCTGGAAACCCGCGCCGACAAGCGGCCCGTGATGGCCGACCTGCGCGAGTCCGGCGCCATCGAGCAGGACGCGGACGTGATCGTCTTCATCTACCGCGACGACTACTACAACAAGGAAAACTCGCCCGACAAGGGACTGGCCGAAGTGATCATCGGCAAGCAGCGAAACGGGCCTATCGGGACCGTGCGCCTGGCATTTATCGGCAAGTTCACCAAATTCGAGGATCTGGCCCACGGCGATTACGGCGGGGATTATTAATGCCGCGACCCACCATTGCTCGTATTCATCTGGACAATCTGCGCCATAACTTCCGCGTGGCTGCTGACATGGCCGCGCCGGGCCGCCCGATTGCGGTGGTGAAGGCTGACGGCTACGGTCACGGTATCGAGCGGGTTGCAAAAGCCCTGTCCGGAGAGTGCGATTACTTTGCCGTTGCCTGCCTGGAAGAGGCCGTGGCACTGCGGGAGGCCGGGCTGACACAGCCGGTGTTGCTGCTGCAGGGCGTTCATGAGGCAACGGATCTGAGTCTGTGCGAACATCAGCGGTTTACCGTGGTTGTGCACAGTGCCCAGCAGCTTGACTGGCTGGAAGCGGGGCTTGGCCGGCCAAAGGTCTGGCTGAAGGTAAACTCCGGCATGAACCGCCTGGGGTTCGCACCGGCGGAAATCCAGTCTGTCCATG
This sequence comes from uncultured Marinobacter sp., assembly GCA_964392405.1. Taxonomy (GTDB): domain Bacteria; phylum Pseudomonadota; class Gammaproteobacteria; order Pseudomonadales; family Oleiphilaceae; genus Marinobacter. The sequence continues at coordinate 2,654 of CAYMQO010000238.1, read as the reverse complement.
GCCGTCTCGCCCGTGCAGGCGTCACCGTGAGCGGCGCCATGACGCACTTCGCCAGTGCGGACGACGCGGCCAGCGAAAGTCCGGCCTGTCAGACAGCGGTCTTTGAAGAGGCCACGGCGGGGCTAGGCTCGATCACCCGAAGCGTGGCCAATTCAGCTGCCCACTTCCGTAAGGGCCAACCGCTATTTGATCGTACCCGGCCTGGCATCATGCTGTACGGCGCGTCGCCCATGTTGCATTGCCATGGTTCCCAGCTCGGCTTGAAGGCGGTGATGACCCTGGAGTCGCGGCTGGTGTCGGCACGGGAGCTGGCCGCCGGTGAGGCGGTCGGTTACGGCGAAACCTGGCGCTCAGCCCGACCTACCCGCATGGGTATCGTCTGCATAGGTTACGGCGATGGCTACCCCCGGCACGCCGGCAGTGGTACACCAGTCTGGATCCGGGGTAAACGAACCTCGCTGATTGGCCGGGTTTCCATGGACATGCTGGCGATTGATCTGGACGCAGTGCCGGAGGCCCAGCCAGGCGACCGGGTGGAACTCTGGGGCGAGAACATCCCGGTGGACGAAGTGGCGGCCTGTGCCGGCACTATCGGCTACGAGCTACTGACTGGCGTGACCCGGCGGGTGCCCCGTGTTGAAGCCGGGGAGAGTACATGACAGGAACACAGGATATCATCTCATGAATGTTCTGGTTGTCCATGATAACGGCGTACTGGGCCGGCTGCTGCTGAATCAGTTAAGCCATACACACCTTGAAGTTACACCCCTGCTGATCAGCGACCTGGCTGAGCTGGACCTGTCGGCGGTTGAGCAGTGGGTGCCCCGCACCACCGATATTATCCTCAATGCCATGTGGCTGACGGATCCGGAGGCCGCCGAGGCCGACCCGGAGCTGGCGAGGGCCAAGGCTTTCTCATTACCCATGGCGCTGGCGGAGTATGCCTCGGCCAATGACATGATACTGGTGCAGCTATCCACGTCCTACGTATTCGACGGTCGCAAGCAGAGCGCCTACCTGTCGTCCAATCCGGGTAACCCCATCGGGCAACTGGGCATCTGGCAGTGGGAATGCGAGCAGGTGATGCGCACGGTTCTGCCCCGACATATCCTGCTGCGAACGGGCTGGGGCTTGCAGCGCTTTATCCGCAAGGTCCAGGAGGCAGCGCGGGCAGGGCAGTCACTGCGCCTGTCCAGTCGTCATCTGGGGCAACCGGTGACCGCGAATGATCTGGCCCGGGTACTGAGGGCCCTGGTTCTGCAACTGGATTGCGGTGCTGAAGTCTGGGGAACTTATCAGTACTCGGGCGCCGAGGAAGTCAGCCAGTACGATCTGGGGCTGATTCTGGCGGACCTGCCGGAGATGGAAGATTCCGGGGATGAGCGCGCCGTTCACGTAGTCGACGAGCTGCCGGCCTGGGGAGCTGTCGAGCCGGAGAATGCGACCCTGGGGTGTATCAAGATCCGCAATACCTTCGGCATCAAGCAGCTCTCCTGGCGGGAGACCCTGAAAGAAGAGCTGGCGTTATCAGGTCTGGGGGTTGCCGAGGGCCATGGTCTGAAGGGCCTGAAGCTCGAGTAATTCGATATCCCGACCGCGGGCCCGGATCAGCCCCTGATTCTGGAAGCGGGTAAATACCCGGCTCACGGTTTCCACCGCCAGGCCCAGGAAGTTCGCGATGTCGTTGCGGGCCATGGGCAGGTTGAAGTGGGTAGGCGACAGGCGGCGGCGCTGGAAGCGGCTGGAAAGCGACAGCAGCAGCGCTGCGATGCGTTCTTCGGCTGTGTTCTTGCTCAGCAGTACCGACAGCTGCTGGCTGTTGCGTATCTCCTGACTCATCAGGTGAAACATGTGGTGCTGCAGGCCGGGCAGGGTCTGCACCAGACGCTCCAGTTGTTCCACCGGTATCTCACAGACACTGGTGCGCTCAAGCGCTTTCGCGGTTGATGCGTGGTTTTCGTCGCCCATGCTATCCAGTCCAACCAGCTCGCCGGGCATAAAAAAACCGGTAATCTGCTCATCCCCGGCTTCCGTAATCACCGATGTCTTGATGGCGCCACTTTTCACCGCAAAACAGGACCGGAAAGGCTCACTTTGAGTGAAAACCCGCTCACCCCGGGTGAAAATCCTGTCCCGGTTCACCACTTCATCCAGATGGTCCATGTCGTCCCTTTCCAGAGCCAGGGGAAGGCACAGATTGCTGAGGCTGCAGTGCTGACAGGACGACTTGCTGAGGGAAGAAGTCTGACGTACCGGGATTGACTGATTCATAACAACCCTACTTGATGTAGATCAAGTGACACCATAATACGTGCCGCGGGTTTTGCCAATGGTTGCAACCCCGTACAGCTTGAAAAGGCCCCGGTCGGGCAGACCGGGGCCCGTGGTTCAGCTTAGCCGGCTGAACACCAGGGAGGCGTTGGTACCGCCAAAACCGAAGCTGTTGGACATCACATGGTTCAGCTCGGCCTGCTCCGACGCAGGGCCCACGATGGGCAACCCGGTCAGTTCCTCATCCAGGTCGGTGAGGTTGGCGGTGCCCGCCACGAAGCCGTTTTGCAGCATCAGCAGGGAATAGATGGCTTCCTGTGCCCCGGTGGCGCCCAGCGAGTGCCCGGTCAGGGATTTGGTCGAAGAAATGGTCGGAACCTTGT
>CAYMQO010000237.1:2570-4028 GCA_964392405.1 uncultured Marinobacter sp. | reverse complement strand
GCCCAGAACGGAGGCGAAGAATGATACTGCTCCCCAGGCTGGACAGGGGCGAAGTGGACGTGGTTTCGGCTCAACTTACCGAGCGCCTTGCGGATCCAGAGGATGCGCTCAAGGTTGTAGACCAGCTGGAACTGAAGCCCCACTGGAATCCATCTGGAGGTTATGAGATTCCTTTTGAAGACTTGCAGGCTTTCGCTCGGCAAATCGAGCTATTGGCACGGGAGCAGGGTTATCCTCGTTATCCGGATATTGTCCGCCAGCAAGCGTTTGACAGATCGGTTTGTCGGCTTCTTGATCGAACTGAGTTTCTGAAAAAAGCAGGGGGTGACACGAGGCGAGCCGCAACGTGGGCGGGGTTGACCTGTCTGGCGGTACCGCATCTAGCCATATGGAGACACTCGGCCGAAGGCAAGGGAATTAGCCGGGACCGGCTACACGGTGGTCCCCGGAATTTCCTCCGGCGGCTTTGGCTGCGTAATGCTGCGTTGTTACTGGAACCATGCGATAACGAGAATCCCTGGGTGCTGGTTGATGAGCTTAGCGAAGATGCTGTGGTTCAGATAGTTGAACGACCATCCCTGGCGTCTGATAAAAGGGTGTCATGCTTTATTGGAATGGAGTGGAGAAAGCATCGTCGGAAAAGCATAAATATGGAACCGATTATGCGACTGGTCACAAGGAGAATCAGGGCAACCAGCCAGACACAAATGCTTACGATTCTTGATGATCAAAAACTTGAGCAAGTAGTTGCCCAGGCTTTTGAGCATGCGATCAGACAGATCCATCATGCAGATGAAATCTCGGAGTCCGGGGGGTAGTAGCGCTGGTCTTCCCGGGGGATGTCAACTTTTTCAAGAATTGAGAACACAACTTCTGCAATATAGTTGGCTAAAAGCGGGGGGACCGCGTTACCGACCTGAACATATTGCTCCGTTCGACTACCTTCGAAAAAATAGTTATCTGGAAAGGTCTGAATGCGTGCTGCCTCTCTGACAGTCAGGCTCCGGCACTGGGACGGGTCATAGTGAATAAAGTAATGACCATCCTTTGAGATATGGCTTGTTACTGTGCTCGCAATTCGTCCCCTGGCCTGAACCTTGAAACGGTCTGCAAAATTACCGCTCTTCCAGCTTTTATGCAAAGGGGCCAGGTTGGCGGGATATTCAGAGGACCGGGGCGACCGACCATCGCTGGCGGCGGCATAACAGCTTGCAAAGAAGTACCGGTGCAGGTCTTCGGCCATATGATTTCGAGTATTATGATTATTGATGCCCTCAATATTATGATCAAGGTACCAATCTTGAAGCGTTTTGGGCATTTTTTTAGCCAGGGGCCCTCTAAAGCGAACAAACCGTCCGCCCTGACCGTGATCTACTTGTCTGGAGTTACACGCCTCATCCGCTATTTGACGTGCATATGCTGAATGCTCTCCCAGCGCACCGATCGAGGATAGATAAG
>CAYMQO010000237.1:0-2560 GCA_964392405.1 uncultured Marinobacter sp. | reverse complement strand
CCATGTGTCAAAGCTATTCGGCTTGCGGTTGGTTAACCCACTCCGCAGCGGTGGAAGATCGTCGAGAACCTGTTCTGGCAAAACGTAACTATCCGTCTTCCATTTTGAGAGCAGCGCTCTCTGGTCCTTTGTTTTCAGCAGTCCTTCCTGAACTCCCAGGATTATCACGCGATGCCTGGCCTGGGGTATACCAAATTGCTCTGCCTTTATCAGAAAGTCCCCGTCTTGAATCTTTTCACCAGTAGCGTGACCCGGCAGCGGGTGAGCTAAAGGGAAAAGTTCGTATTTGACCTGTCGATTGCCACTCTTGACGGCTAAAGCGGGACAATGCAAGTCGTCTCTGATCTTCGGGAAAATCAGCTCACTGTTAACTTTGGCAGACAGGATGCCCTTGACGTTTTCCATAACGAAGACTTCAGGCTGAACGAGATCAAGGACCTTGAGGTACTCCTGGTAGAGGAAGTGGCGTTCATCTTTCTCTGCGCTGTAGCCTTTGACTCCCTTGTTCCGTGCACGTCCGACGAGTGAGTAGGCTTGACAGGGCGGACCTCCTATCACAACTTTAGGCCCCGTGTGGCTAATTAGCGCTTCCTGGATTGCGGCAAAGATCTCGTCGTGATCTTCACTGCCTAACGCTTTTGGGCCTCCGAGGGTTTCCCGTTTTGCGGCATTCCACTCCCGGGCGTATTTTTCGGAAAAAAACTGCTCCGCGTTGACGTTCCGGGAGAGCCGAAGGTAGTCGTAATACGCTTTCGGAACTTTTCGGCCCAGAAACTTGCGAAAAAACGCCCGCAACGTAAGAGTTTTGTGAGCGCTGGCCTCTTTCTCGACTGACGCTGCGATCTTGAAGGGGTGTCTGCCACCTGGACTTTCAAACGCTGAAAATCCTTCGCCTAGCCCGCCTGGACCAGCAAACAGGTCGATTACCTTGATAATTTCGCTCATGGATACTTCGCCAGAACCGTTTAGCCGGCTAGGATACCAGGTCAAGCTTCTTTTTCCACGTCTGGATTCGCGTATGGCTGATGTCGTTGACCAAAAAAAACGCTCCAGAATGATGTCTGGCATTCGAGGGAAAGACACTCGTCCTGAGGCTCTTATCCGAAAGCAGCTTCATGCTCGTGGGTTTCGGTTCCGGGTGCATCGTAGGGATCTGCCAGGAGCACCCGATGTTGTTTTGCCAAAGTACCGTGCAGTCATTCTGGTGAATGGTTGCTTTTGGCATGGTCATTGTTGTCGTCTTTTTAAATGGCCAAAGACCCGGCCCCAGTTTTGGCGTAACAAGTTAGTCGGGAACATGCGTCGCGATGAAAGAAATATCGATCGGCTCAGAGAGCTGGGCTGGCGGGTTTGCGTGCTGTGGGAGTGCGAGATAAAGGATTCCAGTGATGAAAGTGTGCGACAAACGGTAGATGAGCTGGTTGACTGGTTAAAAGGCCATGTTCCGATGAAGTTTATGCCCCACGCCAGAACCCAGGTTTCTGAGGAGAGTACTGATCCCCACAGCCCGTCTCTTTAGGCATCAGCTGGTAAATAACCTCGGCTTCCCGCCAACTTGAGCGCTATCCGTGAGTTGGGACCGCCCGGAAGAGAACCCGGTTCCTGTCTTTATAAAAGGCATAGCTGCCGGCCCGCTCGTTGTCGGTCATGGTGTCTGGCCTCAGTTTCGTCGCGGTTCAATAACCGTTGGTTAAGCCCGGCGGTGGCGGAAAATCAGCGATCTTCTGGGCATGTCGCGTTATGACCATTTCTCAGAGGGGTTCTGTTGGAGTTCCTTATGAGCTCGAAATCTTCATCAGCACCAGCCCTGACACGATCAGAACGGCCGCAATAATCCGCATCGGGTTCACGGGCTCCGCCAGAAAAATAACCCCGGCCAGAAACGCACCCACTGCGCCAATACCTGTCCAGATGGTATAGGCACTGCCCAGCGGAATGGTCCGCATGGCGACTGCCAGCAACCAGAAGCTGGCGAGCATGGTCACGATGGTGATAATGGAAGGCGTCAGCCGGGTGAACCCCATCGACTGCTTCATAAAGAAGGCCCAAACCACTTCCAGGGCCCCGGCAACAACAAGATAGAACCAGGCCATTTTGACACCACACGTTCAGCGCCAGGTCGTCCTGGTCATTTCAGCCCGGAATGGGGGAGGTCGTCCTCACTTTGGGAAGTGAAGGATAGAAAATCCGGGGGAAATCGGCAAATTCAGTTTTTGTTAGCCCGGGTGTCTCATGGGCAAGGAGTACCCCGTCGGTGACAGCATGTTCACTCATGACAGTTGGTGAGCCTCACCAATCTCAGCCCAATGCGTAATCCGTTGTTTGTCACCGTTCCAGAAATATTTCAGGTGAGGGCCTTGGCTGGGAATGGTTACGGCGGTTGGCTTGAACGCTGCGACGCACTCGCCTCCTGGGTGGCGCACACTCCGGTATAAAAGTCCGTTTGACCCCTTTATCCTACATTGGGCGGCAAATGCTTGGCTTGCGCCGTAGGTGCCGGGATCTGGGTTATGTATTGCCTCAAATTCAGGACCACGGATATCGTGCAGGGGTAGGGCGA
>CAYMQO010000236.1:0-4029 GCA_964392405.1 uncultured Marinobacter sp. | reverse complement strand
GTGCGCGAACGTACCGGCAAGCCCGTGCGTATTCGTCAGATCACCACCGCCTCCGGTGAATTCCACCGGGTGCAGGTCGGTCCGTTCGGTGATGCGGTGGATGCGGAGCGTGCCATGGAGCGGCTGGCCTCAGAAGGCTTTCGCCAGGCACTGGTGCTGACCGACCAACATTGACAATTTCTCTGCCGGCGTCAGGCCGGATAACCCATTGACCGGAAGTAGTGTGAATAAGCCCATGACCGCCAAAGCCATGCCTCGTCTGTTGATGACTCTCATTCTGGCCGTAATGCCGCTGATGGTTCAGGCCCAGCAGGTTCTTATCCCGGCCCCGCCCCAGATCGCCGGATCGTCCTATATCCTGATGGACCCTGCCAGCGGCAAGGTCATCATGGAAGCCAACAGCCACGAGCGTCTGCCGCCGGCCAGTCTGACCAAAATGATGACTGCGTACATTGTTGAGCGAGAGCTGGATGAGAACCGGCTGAGCATGGACGAGCTGGTGCCCATCAGCGTCAAGGCGTGGCAGACCGGTGGTTCACGGATGTTTATCCAGGAAGGCTCCCGGGTCAGCGTGGAAGACCTTCTGAAGGGCGTGATCATTCAGTCAGGTAACGATGCATCGGTTGCCCTGGCCGAGCATGTGGCCGGCTCCGAAGGCGCGTTTGCTGATGTCATGAACCAGCAGGCCCAACTGCTGGGTATGAAAAATACTCGTTTCGAGACCGCCACCGGCCTGCCTCATCCGGATCAGTACTCGACGGCATATGACATGGCCTTGCTGGCCGCGGCAATCATTAACGACTACCCCGAAAACTACCCGCTGTATGCGGAGAAGCACTTCACCTACAACAACATCCGGCAGCCGAACCGTAACTCCCTGCTGTGGCGGGATCCGTCAGTGGATGGGCTGAAAACCGGGCATACCGATGAGGCCGGCTACTGTCTTGTGGCCTCTGCCAAGCGGGACGACACCCGGCTGGTGGCCGTCGTTATGGGCACAGACAGCAACGAAACCCGTGCCCGCGAAATCCAGAAGATGCTGAATTACGGCTTCCGCTACTACGAGACAGCCCGCCTTTTCGACAGCGGCGAAGCCCTGCTTGAAAACCGGATCTGGGGCGGCGAGCACGATCAGTTAAAGCTGGGGCTGGCGACGGACATGGTGCTGACAATACCGCGCGGCGCCCGTGAATCACTGGAATCGGTCGTCGAAGTGGACTCTGTCATTAAGGCACCGGTCTCTGCCGGCGATGAGCTGGGAACGGTCACTATCCGCTTCAACGACGAAGTGCTGGCCGAGCGGCCACTGGTGGCGGTGGAGTCGGTTCCCGAGGGCGGCATTTTCAAGCGGCTGCTTGACGTGATCAAACTGTTCTTCCATAACCTCTTTAACTGATCGCTTCTGAAACCGGATACAAAGGAGGAAAGGTTCGTTGTCTCAACCTTCAGCCCCTAAAATTGAGTTTCCCTGTGACTACGGCATTAAAGTCATCGGCAACGCGGCTCCGGACTTCAAGGACTTTGTCGTGTCGGTGGTGGAAACCCATGCGCCCGGCCTCCAGGAAGATCGCATCACCGTGGCCGATAGCCGCAACGGGCGCTATACCTCCGTGCGGCTCACCATCTGGGCAACCGGTGAGCCACAGCTGAAGGCACTGTTTGAAGACCTGAAAGCCAGTGGTCGTGTTCATATGGTGCTCTGACCATGGCCGAATCGCGTCCGCTGATTGTTCGCGACCTTGGGCTTCAGCCATACGAGACCGTCTGGGAAGCCATGAAAACCTTTACCGGCAGGCGCGACCGTGAAGTGCCGGATGAGCTCTGGTGTGTCCAGCACCCGCCGGTGTATACCCAGGGCCAGGCCGGCCGGCCGGAACATATACTCGCCCCGGGAGAGATACCGGTGGTGCAGGTGGACCGCGGCGGGCAGGTAACCTACCACGGTCCGGGTCAGCTGGTTGTCTATCTGATGATCGACCTGCCGCGGGCCGGCATCGGCGTACGCCAACTGGTCGATATTATTGAGCAGGCTCTGGTTTCCCTGCTGTCCCGGTATGGCATCGAAGCCGCACCGCGACGGGACGCACCGGGGGTGTATGTGGGCGGTGCCAAGATCGCATCATTGGGGTTGAGAGTCAGGCGCGGCTGTTCCTTCCATGGGCTGGCGCTGAACGTCGATATGGATATGGAACCCTTCACCCGTATCAATCCCTGCGGTTTTGCCGAGTTACCCATGTGTCAGGTTTATGACTTTACCCGGGCGGTGACATTGGCCACACTGGCTGATCAGCTGACCCGTAACCTGGCGGAGGCGCTGGGCTATAGTCCGGAGGAAATCCGTAACGCCGATGAGCTGGGTTATTAGGCTTTACTCATCAAACGAGACATCCGGAGGTAAACCGTGGATAAGGTAACCATATACGGCCGAATGAGTTGCGGGTTCTGTGCCATGGCCGTCCAGCTGTGCAGACAGAACGGGTATGACTACGAGTTCGTGGATATGCCGGCGCTGGGCCTGACCAAGGAAGATGTTGCCAGCAAGGTGGGTCATCCGGTTTATACGGTTCCCCAGATTCTGGTGGGAACAGAATATGTGGGCGGCTATGACGATTTTTCCAGCTACGTAGCCCGCCGCGGTTAACGTCGGCGACTTAAGGCTCAGCCGGCACTTCTTCTCTTACAAAAAAGCCCCGGAGCATCACTCCGGGGCTTTTTTTATTACTTGATACAGCGATTAAACCTCAAACGGAGTTTTCAGCTTTTTCTCCGCCAGCTCAAGCTTGAGGTCTGCCACCTTCGGAATACCGTTTTCAAACGGTGGGAAGGCCTCGCCTTCAATCAGCGGCTGCAGGTACTCACGGCAGTCATCGGTAATGCCGAAACCGTCATCGGAGATGTAGTGAATCGGCATCTTCTTTTCCTGGTTGGCCACCTCGCTTAGGGGCGCTTCGCCAATCGTCCAGCGGTAGGGTTTGGACTGCTCCCGTACGATGATCGGCATTACAGCCTGCTTGCCCTCAAGCGCCATTTCTACGGCTTTCTGGCCAACGGTGTAGGCCTGCTCCAGGTCCGTGGCGGATGCAATATGGCGCGCCGAACGCTGCAGGTAATCCGCTACCGCCCAATGGAACTTGTGGCCCAGTGCCTGTTTGACCATGTTGGCCAGAGTGGGGGCAACTCCACCAAGCTGGGTGTGCCCGAAAGCATCCTTACCGCCAGCATCAGCCAGGAAACGGCCGTCTTCGTACTGGGCGCCTTCGGAAGCGACCACCACGCAGTAGCCGTAATCCTTCACGGACTGGTCGACACGGGCGAGAAACGCCTCCCGGTTAAAGGGGATTTCCGGGAACAGGATGATATGGGGCGGTTCGTCCCGACCCTTGCCGGCAAGCCCCCCAGCGGCCGCAATCCAGCCCGCGTGACGCCCCATGACTTCAAGGATAAACACCTTGGTGGAAGATTCGCACATGGAGCGGATGTCCAGGCTCGCTTCCAGCGTCGACGTGGCCACATACTTGGCCACCGAGCCGAAACCGGGGCAGCAGTCCGTGAACGGCAGATCATTATCCACAGTCTTGGGTACGCCGATACAGGTGATGGGGTAACCCATCTTGTCGGCAATCTGGGACACCTTGAACGCGGTATCCTGGGAGTCGCCACCACCGTTGTAGAAGAAGTAGCCGATGTTATGGGCCTGGAAAACCTCGACCAGCCGCTCGTACTCCCGGCGGTTCTCGGTAAGGTTCTTCATCTTGTAGCGGCAGGAGCCAAAGGCGCCCCCCGGAGTGTGCAGCAGCGCGCGGATGGCTTCATCCGATTCCTCGGACGTGTCGATCAGCTCTTCCCTGAGCGCCCCAATAATACCGTTACGGCCTGCATACACCTTGCCGATGCGATCGGGATGCTTGCGTGCGGTCTCGATCACGCCGCAGGCACTGGCATTAATAACAGCGGTAACACCGCCGGACTGGGCGTAGAACGCGTTCTTGATAGCCATCTTGGCTGGCGCCTCCTGGTGGTTGGTTTTGC
>CAYMQO010000235.1:0-4041 GCA_964392405.1 uncultured Marinobacter sp. | reverse complement strand
GGGAAATTTCCGGTGGCATTTTTGGTACCCGTTACCATATTAACGTCGTATTGACCGACGACAGTGAAATCCTTGAAGCTTTAGCGCAAGGTATTGAAGAAACGCTGGAATCGATCGACGCCAGCATGTCCACCTGGCGGGAAGATTCGGAGCTGAGCCGTTTCAATCAGCTTGCGGATCAGTCCCAGTGGACGCCGGTGTCCAATGAATTGTTTGAGGTACTTGCGGCTGCCCAGCAGGTGGCAGAGCGATCCGGCGGTGCATTTGACGTGACGATCGGACCGGTGGTGAATCTGTGGGGTTTTGGCCCCGATGGCCGGCCCGAGAAGACGCCCGATGCGCAGGCACTGGCCCATCAACTGGCACAGACGGGTTACCGTTTTCTTGAGCTGGACCCGGAACGCCAGGCGATCCGTGCGTCCCGGAGGCAATATCTGGATCTGTCCGGTATAGCCAAAGGTTACGGTGCTGATGCGGTGGCGCGTTACCTTGAAGGCGAGGGTGTTACCCGCTACCTGGTGGAGATTGGCGGCGAAGTTCGGGTCAGAGGTCGCAAACCCGACGGGTCGGCCTGGCGCCTGGCCGTGGAGCAACCCGGGGCGGCACCGCAGCAGGTTAACCGGGTGGTCGCCCTTGATCGGGGTGGCATGGCGACGTCAGGGGACTATCGTAACTATTACGAATCGGATGGGCAGCGCTTTTCCCATACCATAGACCCTGAAACGGGAAAGCCGGTTAATCACCGGTTGGCCTCTGTCACGGTCATTGCCCCCTCGGCCATGCTGGCGGATGCCTGGGCCACGGCCTTTTCCGTGATCGGGTTTGAAGAAGGCTACCGCCTGGCGCTGCAGGAAAATCTGGCGGTTTATTTTATTGTACGCGAGGGGGACGGGTTTACCGCCCGGCATACACCGGCCTTCGCCACCTGGCTGATCGAATAGGAGATAAGCTATGGCTACGTTCTTACTGGTTTTGTTAATCGTCGGGACACTGATGGCCGCCATGTCTATCGGGGTGATTTTCGGACGCAAGCCGATCACCGGTACCTGCGGCGGGCTGGGTGCCGCCGGCATTACCGGACCCTGTGACATCTGCGGCGGGGACACCAGCAAGTGTGAGAGCAGCGAAGACGAAGGCACGAAAAGCAATCTGGCCTACGACGCTACCACTTCCGATAACCGCAGCGCCTGAAGCTGAGTTCCGACGGAAGAGGACAGAGACCTGCTGCCGGCACATCAGTAGCCGGGGTACAGGTATAACGACCACGTGATAAGGAGTGACCGTCCCGATGACAGAACATCATTATGACGTCGTGGTGATTGGTGCCGGGCCGTCCGGTGAAGGCGCGGCCATGAATGCGGCCAAGCACGGCAAGCGAGTTGCCGTCATTGAAGACAAGACCACCGTAGGGGGCAACTGTACCCACTGGGGCACAATCCCTTCCAAGGCCCTTCGGCACTCCGTTAAGCAGATCATCACCTTCAACACCAATCAGATGTTCCGGGACATCGGGGAGCCACGGTGGTTCTCCTTTCCACGGGTGTTGCAAAGCGCCCAGAAGGTTATCGACAAGCAAGTCAAGCTCCGCACCCAGTTCTACTCTCGCAACCGGGTTGACCTGATCAACGGCCGGGCCTTCTTTCTGGACAAGAACCGTCTGGAAGTACGGGGTGCAAGAAAGGCCGAGGTCCTGAATTTCAAACAGGCGATTATCGCCACGGGTTCCCGGCCCTATATGCCGCCCGACGTAAACTTCCGTCACCGGCGTATTTATAACAGCGACACCATTCTGAATCTGTCCCATACGCCGCGGACACTGATCATCTACGGTGCGGGCGTGATCGGTTCCGAGTATGCGTCCATTTTTGCCGGGCTTGGGGTCAAGGTGGATCTGATCAACCCGGGTAGCCGCCTGCTGTCATTCCTGGACGATGAAATTTCCGACGCCCTGAGCTACCACCTGCGGAACAATGGCGTACTGGTGCGCCATAACGAGGAATATGAGTCGGTGGACGGGGATGACCATGGGGTTGTGCTGTCGCTGAAGTCCGGCAAGAAGATTCGCGGCGATGCGTTCCTCTGGTGCAACGGCCGCGCCGGCAATACCGACAATCTGGGTCTGGAGAATCTGGACCTGGAGCCGAACAGTCGGGGGCAGTTGCCGGTGGATGACCATTACCGGACGAAAGTGCCACATATTTACGCGGTCGGGGATGTGATCGGCTGGCCCAGTCTGGCCAGTGCCGCCTACGATCAGGGCCGGGCAGCGTCGTCTGACCTGGTCAGCGACGAGTATTTCCGGTTTGTCTCGGATGTGCCCACGGGTATCTATACCATTCCGGAAATCAGCTCCGTCGGACCTACCGAACGGGAACTCACCGAGAAGAAAGTGCCCTATGATGTCGGGCAGGCCTTCTTCAAGGATCTGGCCCGGGCGCAGATCACCGGTGAAAAGGTCGGCATGCTGAAGATACTTTTCCACCGGGAAACCCGGGAAATTCTGGGCATTCACTGCTTTGGGGACCAGGCCGCCGAGATCGTCCATATCGGTCAGGCCATCATGAACCAGAAGGGAGAGGCCAACTCCCTGAACTACTTCATCAACACGACCTTCAACTATCCCACCATGGCGGAAGCCTATCGCGTTGCCGCTCTTAATGGCCTGAACCGGATTTTCGAGTAAATCCTGGTGCTGCCACCACTGCCTGATTCCCTCGGAATCAGACGGTGGTGGCGCGGCCGCCGATCTGATCCGCTTCCGCGTCAGTAAGGTCTGCCGGTCGCGGTAATCTCAGTGAACGGTTCTCAAAGTAAATCCGTGTGCTAGTGGGGAAGTCCGTAATAATGCTGTCCACTCCCATCTGCTCCATCAGCACCATGTCGTGGATGCGGTTGACGGTCCACACAGAGACTTTCATATCATACCGCTGGGCCTGACGGACCAGCTCGGGTGAGCACAGTTTCCAGTTAGGAATCAGGTAGCTGCAGTCAAGACGGCGGGCTGTCGCCAACGGCCGGGGAAAACGTCGTCCTGCTATGTACCCGGTGTGAATTCGACGGTCACGCCGTTTGATTTCCTGCAGAAACCAGCCCTCTGACGAGGTAACAACCACGCTGCTGAAGAGTTGCCGGCGCTGGATCAGCTCGCTGATCCGGTTACAGAGGATGTTCAGGCGCGGCCGGCTGTCCGGTTTGACTTCCAGCTGGAAATGCACCGCTTCGGGACAGGCATCAAGCACCTCTTCAAGGGTTGGCACACCCACGGCCGCAGGCCAGGGAGCTGTATTCTGCCGCGCATCCAGTGCTGCCAGCTCGGTGGCGGTCAGGTTAGCGACCTTGTTACGGACGCCGGTGGTGCGCTCCAGGGTGGGGTCGTGGATCACCACCGGGATGCCGTCTGCGGACAGCTGAAGATCCAGTTCAAAGTGGCGGATACCGTGACGGTAAGCCATGAGAAACCCGGGCAGGGTATTCTCCGGGGCTTCGCCCCGGGCGCCGCGATGGCCGTAAAGAATCATGTTGTCCGGACTTCTCCCGAATTCAGAAAGATAATACGCTGTGCGGTCCCGGGATTGCCGGTCAGACCGGCTGGCCACCCGCCCGGTGTCGGGCCTGCATATATTCCCGATGGTTCAGATGCAGCAGCTCTGCGATACGACGGATCAGGTGCTCTTCATACTTGTCGATTCGCCCGTCCGCCAGGGCTACCCGCCAGATACCCTCCAGTACCTGCTGTTTTTCGTCCTGACTGAGCCGGGCATTCAGCTGCTCGGTAAACTCATAAAGTGAGGTCGAGTCACTGGCATGGTCCAGGGCATCCTGGAGAATGGCCCGGGCCTCGTCCGGCGTAACATGATGAACCCGTACCGCACACTCAACGATGGTTTCCAGTTCCCGTTCATCTTCGTTTCTGTCGATACGGGCCAGCTGAACCATCAGCGCGGTGGCCGCGACGGCCAGTTGGTGGTGGTCCGGTGCGGTGGCTGTGCCGGACTCGTCTTTATCCGGGAACAGCCATTGGCGGAGCTGATGGATCATGGG
>CAYMQO010000234.1:0-4097 GCA_964392405.1 uncultured Marinobacter sp. | reverse complement strand
TACCTGTCCGGTGGCGGTCTGCAGAGCGTGCGTCTGCAGGTAGAGGAAATCGCCGAGGCGCTGTAATAGCTTAACGACATGATTAACAAGGGGCTGACCGGTCGCTGAAGCATCGGCCAGCCCCTTGTGGTTTGCTTTCTACATGACTTTCGCAAACAATCGGAATGGCATTGCCCTGATCACGTAACTCAGCGGCGTCCAGGGCCACCAGGGCACATGGGCCCGACGTTTCTCGCTATCGATCGCCTTGACCAGCGCCCTTACGCCGGTATCGAGATCCACCCGGAAGGGTGCGTTCTTCACCTCCCGGTTGATGTCCGTGAGAATATAGCCGGGCAATATACTGGTGACCTTGATGGGCGTGCCCATGGTGTCCAGCTGCAACCCCTCAGCCAGGGAAGCTACCGCCGCCTTGGTGGCCGCGTACACGTTAAACGGTCCGCGAAAGCCCCGGACCCCGCTGACCGATGACAGCAACACCAGATGGCCCCGGTTCTGTTCGCGGAAGATTTCCATCGCCGCTTCGCACTGGGCTATCGCTGCCACAAAGTTCGTCTCTGCGGTCTTTCGGTTGGAGGCAAAGTCACCATGACCAATGGCCACCCTGCTGCCCATGCCGGCATTGACTACAATCCTGTCCAGCGTGCCCAGCTCGCGCTGGAATTCCCGGAATACCGTAAATACCTGATCGTAATCACACACATCCAGCGAGTGGATCACCACCCGGATGCCGGCATGCTGTCGCTGTAACTCGTCCTGCAATTGTTCAAGGCGCTCCGTGCGCCGGGCACACAGCGCCAGATTGCATCCCTTTGCTGCCCACGCCCGGGCCATGCCTTCACCCAGCCCGGTGCTGGCGCCCGTGATCAGAATATTCTTTCGCATCAACTGCTCCGTCGTGCATGACACTTATAGAACATGAGCCTGCATACCTCTTGTCCGCGTCCTGCCCGAAGCCAGGCAGGACGACAGAGGTAGGGTTACCGATAGATGCGATTGAGCTTTTTCATACCGCCGATCCAGCGGTCATAGTTTTCGGCTTTGTTGCGGAAGTAGTCCAGCACCTGAGGGTGGGGCAGTACCAGGAAGGTTTCTTCTTCGATGGCCTTGAGGCAGGCGTCTGCAACGGGTTCCGGCTCCAGCATGCCGTCCATGCTGGCGACGCCTTCTTCATGGCCCTTGGTCATCGCAGAACGCACCGCCTGCGGGCAGAGCACTGACACCTTGATGCCATCGTCGGCGTAGGTAAAGGCAAGCCATTCTGCCATGGCGACGGCAGCGTGTTTGGTGACGGCATAAGGCGCAGAACCTACCTGAGACAGCAGGCCGGCAGCAGAGGCGGTATTCAGGAAATAGCCACCACCACGCTTGATCATCCGCGGCGCCAGGTGGCGGGCCGCGTAAACGTGAGACATCACGTTGATATCCCAGATCTTCTGCCATTCTTCATTGGCAACTTCAGGACCGCCGTACACCAGGATGCCGGCGTTGGAGCAGAACAGGTCAATGGGACCCAGCTCAGATTCGACGTCATCGATCAGCGCCTTGATTTCATCCTCGGACGCAACGTTGACTTTGCGTGCCACGCCGTTGATCTCCGCAGCCGTTGCTTCCGCACCTTGCTGGTCGAGGTCTGCGCAGACAACGGTCTTTGCGCCAGCTTGGGCAAAGCGAATGGCCAGTGCCTTGCCGATACCGCCGGCAGCGCCGGTCACAACGACGATACGATCTTTAATTTCCATGTCACTCTCCTGTTATTGTGCGTTGTTTCAGAACCTTATGGCCATTCGTTGCAATGTCACAAAAGCCTGGCCCGGGAATGGGCGGTGATTTTATCACCCGATACTACCCACGTCCCGTGACACGACAATTGGTAATGGCCTTGTGAGAGTGTCTGACGAGTCCGCGCTTATAACGCCCAGGAGAGTGACAGGGTGCCAAAACTGAAATTATCCTTGTTCCGATCGCCTTCCCCTGTGGTTGCCCGGAGCGTCAGCGCCGCCAGAAAATCCCCCCACTGCCAGGTACCGCCAACGCCGAACTGACCCACGAAAGGTGATTCATCAAAGCGGTAGGGCCGGGCGTAGTCTTCGATGTAGGAGTAGGCGATGTACTCCCCGTGGACATCCACAAAGATGGACCATCCAGAGCCACTTTCGCTGAATGCCCCTGGCATGGCCATGGTGGCGGACGCACCCGAATAATCGGGGATAAAGTTGGCCGGCAGGTTGCGCCCCATGCGCCAGATCAGCCCTGTCCGGGCTGAAGTGGTAAAGCTGGAAATCGTGGCCGAGCTCACCGATGACAGCTGGTGTTCGATCTCGCCCTGATCGCCGAACTGCAGAAGCTTGCGCCCGTGGGCAGCATGCACGCCGCCAACCACGTCGGTACCTAACTGAGAATCCCAGCCCCGGGGACGGTCGCTGCCAGTGGCCTTATGGACCCACTTCTGTATGGATTCCGCGCCGCTTTCCGGACCGACGACGCCCAGGTGCAGGCCAAGGCCGGTAATCGTCTCGTCATTCCAGCTCCACAGGGAACTGCTAAGGGACAGGTAACCCACATACGGAAGGTCTGTCTCTCGAGGATCCCGTCGGGAGATGTCTTCAGGGGTCACGATCAGCTGGGCGATGCTGAAGCTGGTTGCGTGCTGATCAGACCCGGCGCCGATACCCGGAAACCAGGACATTTTATTCCGCAGGGCTGCGCTGATGGTGGAGGGCGCATCCTCGTCTTCTGCCGAATTGGTCAGGTAGGCCAGGTAACCACCGTTGGTGTAGCCCTGGTCCTGACCAATAAACAGGTCGTTGTCCCAGGAGAAGGTGAACATATCGGCTTTTAACGGTGAAGCAAGAAGGGCAGGTAGCAGTAGAACAAGGGCGCGGCGGCCTTGCGGTGGCGATAGGGTCACGGACTGGCCTCTGGTTAGCTTGAGAAGAATTTCCCACTGCCATGATGGCACCTGGCTGAAATTAAAAGAATTAACACTTGTTATAGGCTTGCTTACAAATAATTAAAGCCCGACCTAATCGGCTATCGACCAGAAGTACGGCTTGCTTTATAATTCTGCGTTCGCAGGAGAGAGGGCCTTGTGCCCCGCCGAAGGCGCAAACTCCCATAAACGCTCAGGCAAAGATACTGCGTCATTTCGAAAAAGCCGTCTGGAGAGAGACTGCAACGCAGTCCACCGAAGGGGCAAGCAGAGCCGGGCTCTGTAAACTCTCAGGTATCAGGGACAGGGGGAGAGGCCACAGAAACGCAGGAGAACTGTGTGCTGACCTCTGTCTACATGATTGCCATTACTGCCGAAGCCATGTCCGGAGCCCTTGCTGCCGGTCGCCGCAATATGGACCTGTTCGGCGTCGCCGTGATCGCCTTCTTTACTGCCCTGGGCGGCGGCACCGTACGTGATATTCTGCTGGGCAACTTCCCCGTTACCTGGACCCAGCATCCTCTCTACATCTACATGACCATCTGCGGCGGCCTGGCCACCATTGTCATTGCCCGCTTTATGCGCCGCCTCCATCAGTTGTTTCTTGTTCTCGACGCCATTGGCCTGGTGGCATTTACCGTGATCGGCTGTAACGTCGCCCTCCGGCTGGGCTATGACACGGTGGTTGTGGTGATGGCCGGGATTACCACCGGAATCTTCGGCGGCATCATCCGCGACATCATGTGCAACCGGACGCCCCAGGTGCTGCGCCACGAACTCTACGCCAGCGTCTCCCTGGTGGTTGCGCTGCTCTATCTGGCACTGCTGCGTCAGGGGCTGAGTGAGAACATTACCCTGCTGGCGGCATTCAGTGTGGGGCTGCTGTTGCGTATGTCGGCGATTCGCTGGCAGTTATCATTGCCGGTATTCAGCTATTCGCGGGAACGGTGGGAGTGATCTGGGCTTGTAAGAGCGCGAGGTCAAGGCTGTGTCTGTAGGTAGCCCCGCGGGCTGGTGCCTGGGTGATGAACTGGTTTATGGCGCGATATCCGCGCAGTCCATAGCAGGGAACCGGGCCGGATTCCCGGTTCCCTTGATGTTCCCTACTGAGCTCCTGTCGGCGCCACCCGCCAGACAACATTGGCAAGGTCATCAGCAACAATCA
>CAYMQO010000233.1:0-4098 GCA_964392405.1 uncultured Marinobacter sp. | reverse complement strand
CACGCTACCGCCCTGCCGGCTACCTGACATCCAACCCCGCATTGTTTTTATAGTTGGCCCAGAGGGCTGATACCCGACCAGCGCTTCGTAAGCGGCCGGTCCACTACCCACTGATAAAAGCATCGTCTGCGCACTACACAACTTATCGAGATTCACATTACCAAACGGTTATATCGAAAACTATCCCATCAGGTCTCATCCCGTACACTCGGTGCGCCATCCCTGGCGAGCACCCTTGCTTAGCGGCCGGTCTTCAGCTGTTCCCAAAACCGGTTGTATACCTGCATGGCCTCGTCACCGACATCTTCCTGGAACTCGGCGTTGACCATGTCTTCCGGGGTCGGATAGCTGGCGCGGTCGTTGGCTACTTCGTCTGGCAGCAGGTCACGGGCGGCCAGGTTCGGGGTGGCGTAGCCAATGTCTTCGCTGATCAGCGCGGCGATTTCCGGCTGCAGCACGAAGCTGATGAACTTGTGAGCGGCCTCAGGATTGGCGGCATTGCGGGGAATTACAAAGCTGTCCAGCCAGACGATGATGCCCTCTTCCGGGTAGATGTACTCCAGCGCAGGCATATCCTCTTTGCCCATCACAGCTTCGCCGTTCCAGATCATGCCGATGTCGGTTTCGCCTTCCAGGTACGGCATGCGGGGCGCATCGGAGTTGAATGTGCGGACGGACGGCATCAGCTCGGTGAGCTTCTGGTACGCGGCTTCGATTTCAGCCGGATTGGTGCTGTTACCGGAATAACCCAGTATCCGGAGGCCGATATGGAACACTTCCCGCATATCGTTGGTGAGCATGACTTTGCCCTTGTACTGCTCATCCCAGAGATCGGCCCAGGCGGTGACCTGTGCCGGGTCTATGTCGTTTGCATCAACCGCGAGACCGGTGGTTCCCCACAGGAACGGCACGGAATAGGCGTTGTCTTCGTCGAAGCTCTGGTTGATCAGCTCCGGGTCCAGATTATCGAAACCCTCGAGCTGGCTGTGGTCGATTTCCATCAGCAGCCCTTCTTTACGCATCTTGTTCACGTAATAGGTCGAGGGTACCGCAAGGTCGTACTGGCTGCTGTCGTCCAGCAACTTGAGGCGGGCATACATGGCCTCGTTGCTGTCATAGGTGGTGTAAACCACTTTAATGCCGGTTTCCTGCTCAAACCGGTCCAACACCTCCTGCGGCATGTACTCGGACCAGTTATACAGGTTCAGTACCTGAGGTGCTTCATCCTGGTTGCTGCAGCCGGCCAGGGCGACCGTTGCCAGCGCGGCAATGGCAAATCTCTTCATCGTTTATTCCTCATCAAGATCCATTGGGACAAGACTAGCATCAGCAGTGAAAACACCAGCAGCAGGCTGCCGAGTGCATTCACCTCAGGCTTCAGGCCGACGCGTACCATTGAATAGATGCGCAACGGGAGAATTTCATAACTGGGGCCACTGACGAACGTGCTTACCACAACGTCGTCGAGACTCAGGGTAAAGCCCAGCAGCCAGCCGGCCATCAGAGCAGGCATGATCACCGGCAGCAACACAGTGCGGGTCATGGTGAAGTCAGAGGCACCCAGATCACGGGCGGCCTCCGGCAGGCGCTCATCGAACCCGCTGAGCCGGGCCATGACGGTAATAACCACGAACGGCAGGCAGAAGGTGACGTGGGCCAGCAGCAGCGAGAAATAGCCAAGCTGAATCCCCAGCAGCAGGAACAGGGACAGCAGGGAGATCGCCAGCACGATCTCCGGGGACATCATCACCACGAAGAGCATCCCCTTCAGCGCCCGCTTGCCGCGGAACCGGTACCGATGCAGCGCCAAGGCTGTCAGGGCACCAATCAGGGTGGACAGCGTAGCCGCTGAAACCGCCAGCCAGAGGGAATTCCACAACGCCTTCATCATGGCGTCGTTGTTGAACAGGGACTCGTACCAGCGCCAGGTGAAACCACCCCAGCGATAGCCAGTGCGGCCGTCGTTAAACGAAAACACCACCAGTACCGCAATGGGAATGTACAGGGCCAGATAGACAAGGATGAGATAGGCCCGGGGCAACCAGCGGCTCATAGTTCGCCCTCCTCACCCAGGCGCCGCTGACTCAGGCGGTGGGTAAACAGCAGCAAGGCCATGGCCAGGGTCAGCATGATGGCGGCCGCTGCGCCGAAGGGCCAGTCCCGGGCGTCCAGGAACTGGTTCTTGATGACATTACCAACCAGCAGATTCCGGGAACCCCCGAGTATATCCGGTACAAAAAACAGCCCCATGGCCGGCAGCAGTACCAGCATGACCCCCGCCAGCACCCCCGGCAGGGTCAGGGGTATGACCACATGGATAAAGGTCCGGAACCGCCCTGCCCCCAGATCATGGGACGCCATCAGCAACTCCCGCCGCAGGCCATCAAAGGTCGAGTACAGCGGCAGGATCATAAACGGCAGCAGCAGGTACACCAGCCCCACGATCACCGCGCCTTCGGTATACAGCATCCGCAGGGGCGCATCGATAATGCCAAGCTGCATCAGCCAGGTGTTGATCAGGCCGTTGGTGGCCATAAGCAGCTTAAGGGCATAGATGCGAACGAGGGAATTGGTCCAGAAGGGTACGACCAGCAGAAAGATCAGTAACAGCTGCCGCTCTTTCGCCACCCGGGACAGGGCCCAGGCAAAAGGATAGCCGATCAGCAGGCATACCAGCGTGGTGACCGACGCCATGTACAGGGAATGGAGAAAAACCTCCAGGTACAGGGGATCAAGAAGTTTGCGGTAGTTCTCCAGGGTTACCGGCAGCGATAGAAACGTCCCCGGGTCCCGGGTCAGAAAGCTGGCACCGATGACCAGCAGGTTGGGCGCCAATACCAGGGCCAGCAGCCAGCCCCAGACCAGGATCAGCACCCCGGTGCGAAACGGTGGTCGCAGCCCCCTAAACATCCGGTATGGAATCCGCGGTGACGGGTTCGGTTTCCAGCGGCAGCAGCCACTCCCAGCCTTCTACCCAGCCCACCCTCACCGGTTCACCCAGGCGATAGTCAAAGGTGGGGTCGTCCTCATCAAAGAATTCACTGGCCAGTACCTCGGTGCCGTCGGTTAAATGGATCACGGAGTCCAGCGTGCTGCCCTTGTAGTTGCACTCCACCACACGCCCATCAAAGCCGTGGTCAGCATCCGGCGGCAGTACGCGGATATCTTCGGGACGCAGCAGAACGTGTACCTGCTGCCCTTCCTCTACCGGAAACCCTGGTCTTCGCATGGTGCGACGATACCCGGAAACATTCACGGTGATTCCTTCCTCGTCTACGCGCTCCAGCACACCGGGGAACAGGTTGGTTTCGCCCACAAAGCGGGCGGTAAAGAGGTTGGCCGGGCTCTCATAGATCTCCCGGGGCGTACCCTTCTGCTGGACCTTGCCCTCCTGCAGCACCACGACACGATCGGACATGGACAGCGCCTCTTCCTGATCGTGGGTCACAAACACGAAGGTGATGCCAAGCTCCCGCTGCAGTCGCTTGAGCTCGATCTGCATGGTACGGCGCAGCTTGAAGTCCAGGGCCGACAGTGGCTCATCCAGCAACAGCATCCTGGGCCGCTTGACCACAGCCCGGGCAATGGCCACCCGCTGTTGCTGACCACCGGAAAGCTGATGGGGCTTGCGGCGCGCGAAGTCTTCCAGCTGCACCATGGCAAGGGCTTCTTCCACCCGCTGACGGATTTCGTCCTTCGGACGTTTTTCCATCTTCAGGCCATAGGCGACGTTGTCGAATACCGTCATATGGGGAAACAGGGCGTAGTGCTGGAACACCGTATTCAGGGGGCGGTGCTCCGGGGGCAGCGCTGTGATGTCCTTGCCGCCTAACTCGATAGTGCCCGTATCCGGAATCTCAAAGCCAGCCAGCAGCCGCAACAACGTGGTTTTGCCGCAACCGGACGGCCCCAGCAGGGTAATAAATTCACCGTCCGCAATATCCAGGTCGAGGGAATCCAGCACTGTTCTGTCGCCGAACCGTTTACCAAGATTGCGGACTGAAACCAGCGTCTTCTGTTTCATCAGTGGCGCCCCTAAAATGAGCCGGCTATTTTTCCAGAAATTAATCCTTTGGGCAAAGGTCTGCCGCGTTTCTC
>CAYMQO010000232.1:0-4102 GCA_964392405.1 uncultured Marinobacter sp. | reverse complement strand
GTTTCGGTCATGTGCTCCCGGATGACGCCGCGCAGATAGTTGCGATAGGGCTCCATGTCTTCCCGGGAAATACGCTGAATCTCCACCAGCTCCTGATTGCACTTATCAACAAAAGTATTGGTCTGGTCGAGCACATACGCAAAACCACCGGTCATGCCGGCACCGAAGTTGTGCCCGGTTTCGCCGAGTACGGCGACCATGCCGCCGGTCATGTACTCGCAACCGTGGTCACCAATGCCTTCTACCACCGCGCAGGCCCCGGAGTTCCGAACCCCAAAGCGCTCGCCGGCGGTACCCGCAGCGAACAGCTTGCCGCCGGTGGCTCCGTAGAGGCAGGTATTACCGATGATGGCCGTCTGCCAGGACTGGAAACGGCTGTCGGCCGGAGGGCGGACCACCAGTTTGCCGCCCGTCATCCCCTTGCCTACGTAGTCGTTGGCGTCGCCTTCCAGTACCAGGTTGAGTCCGCTCACGTTCCAGACACCAAAGCTCTGGCCGGCGGTACCCTTCAGATCCAGGGTAATGACAGCATCAGCCATACCGTGGTCGCCATGGCGGGCAGCAATTTCGCCAGACAGGCGCGCGCCAATGGACCGGTCACAGTTGGTGATACGATAGCTCCAGGCACCGCCGGACTTATGTTCGATAGCGTTCCGGACATCCTTGAGCATACGTTCCGCCAGCTCCCCTTCGTCGAACGGGGCGTTACGCTGCCACTGGCAGGTGTGGGGCTTATCCGCAGGGATATGATCGTTGCTCACCAGCCGGCTCAGGTCCAGGCGACGCTGGCGGTCGGTATCCCCCGGCAGGCGTTCCAGCAGATCCACCCGGCCGACCAGCTCTTCCAGGGTGCGCACACCCAGCATCGCCATCCATTCCCGGGTTTCTTCCGCTACAAAGCGGAAAAAGTTCATCACCATTTCCACCGTGCCCCGGAAATGCTCGTCCCGCAGGTAACTGTCCTGGGTCGCCACTCCTGTCGCACAATTGTTCAGGTGACAGATGCGCAGGTACTTGCAGCCCAGAGCGACCATCGGGGTAGTACCGAAACCAAAGCTTTCTGCGCCCAGTATGGCGGCCTTCACCACGTCCAGTCCGGTCTTCAGACCGCCATCAGTCTGCAGGCGAATCCGGCCTCTCAGGTCGTTGGCCCGCAGGGCCTGCTGGGTCTCACTGAGGCCCAGTTCCCATGGCGAGCCGGCGTAGCGAATGGATGACACCGGGCTTGCCGCCGTGCCGCCATCGTAGCCGGAAACCGTGATCAGATCGGCGTAGGCCTTCGCCACGCCTGCTGCAATGGTTCCTACACCGGGCTCTGAAACCAGTTTGACGGAGACCAGCGCATCCGGGTTTACCTGCTTGAGGTCAAAGATGAGCTGGGCGAGATCCTCAATGGAATATATATCGTGGTGCGGAGGCGGCGAAATCAGCGTGACGCCCGGCACGGCGTACCGCAGCCGGGCAATCAGTGCGTTCACCTTGCCCCCGGGCAACTGCCCACCCTCGCCGGGCTTGGCGCCCTGGGCCACCTTGATCTGTAAAACTTCGGCACTGCGCAGGTACTCGGCAGTAACACCAAAACGACCTGACGCCACCTGCTTGATCTTTGAGCGACGTTCCGTGCCGTGGCGGGCGGGATCTTCGCCGCCTTCACCGGAGTTTGAGCGCCCGCCCAGGGTATTCATGGCCTCTGCCAGCGCTTCGTGGGCCTCCGGTGACAGAGCGCCAAGGGACATGGCCGCAGAATCGAAGCGGGGGAAGATGCTCTCCACCGGCTCCACTTCCGCCAGCTCAACCGGCGAAATATCGCTGCGGAAGCCAAACAGGTCCCGCAAGGTCGCCACCGGACGATGGTTTACCAGCGCGGCATACTCCTGGTACTGACCATAATCGCCCCGGGTTACCGCGGCCCGTAAGGTCCTGATGACGTCCGGGTTAAAGGCGTGGTACTCCTGTCCGTGGACGTACTTCAGAAGCCCGCCCTGAATGAGAGGCTTGCGAGGCAGCCAGGCGATGGCCGCCAGCTGTTCCTGATCCTGCTGGAAGTCATGGAACGTCGCACCCTGGATGCGGCTGGCCACGCCCCTGAAGCAGAGATCCACCACGTCATCCGCCATCCCGATCGCTTCAAACAACTGCGCGCCGCGATAGGATGTAATCGTTGAGATGCCCATCTTGGAAAGAATCTTCAGCAGGCCTTTATTGATGCCTTTGCGGTAATTGTTCTTGGCATCGATGGGGTCCATCACCATCTCGCCGGTACGGATCAGGTCATTGATCACCTGATAGGCCAGGTACGGATAGACCGCCGTCGCCCCGAAGCCGAGCAATACCGCAAAATGATGAGGATCACGGGCCCAGCCGGTTTCGACGATGATATTCGAATCGCAACGCAATCCCTGCTGAACCAGACGGTGATGCACCGCACCGGTGGCCATCAGGCTGTTCACCGGCAACTCACCCCGCTTCAGGTCCTTGTCCGACAGGATCAGCAGGACTTTGCCATCGTCTCTGACCGCTTTTTCCGCCGCGTCGCAGATATCCCGTATGCTGTTTTCCAGGCCCTGTTCCGGGGTGTGACTCAGGCGGATCCTGGCCACTTCGAAGCCCGGTCGCGCATTCCCTTCGATGCAGAGGAACTTGGCTGGCGACAGAACCGGGGTACTGAGGATCACCCGGTTGGCGTGCTCCGGGGTTTCCTCAAATACATTCCGTTCTGCCCCCAGGCAGGTCTCCAGCGACATGACCACGGCTTCCCGCAGTGGATCAATGGGCGGGTTGGTGACCTGGGCGAATTTTTGCCGGAAGTAATCGGCCACATGGCGCACCTTACTGGAAAGCACGGCCATGGGCGTATCGTCCCCCATGGAGCCAACCGCTTCCTGGCTGTTTTCCGCCAGCGGCCGAAGTACCTGATCCCGTTCCTCATAAGAGACCAGGAACATCTTCTGGTGCACCAGTAATTCATCCCTTTCCATCAGCCGGAACTCCGACATGGTGGGATTCAGGGTAGATTCCACCCGCAGGGCATGGTCACGAAGCCATTTCTTATAGGGCTGGGCACTCTTGAGACGACTGTCAATATCGCTGGTATGCAGCACCTCACCGGTCTCGGTATCCACTGCCAGCATCTGACCCGGGCCAACCCGGCCCTTGGCCACCACCTGACCGGGCTCATAGTGATAGGTGCCCACTTCCGACGCCAGGGTAATAAAGTCATCATCGGTGATGACCCAACGGGCGGGTCGCAGACCGTTCCGGTCCAGCATGCAGACAGCGTAGCGACCATCGGAAAGCACCAGGCCCGCCGGCCCGTCCCAGGGCTCCATATGCATGGAGTTGTACTCGTAGAACGCACGCAGGTCAGAGTCCATGGTAATCATGTTCTGCCACGCTGGCGGGACCATCATCCGGGCGGCGCGGAACAGGTCCACGCCACCGGCCAGCAGCACTTCCAGCATATTGTCCATGGATGATGAGTCGGAACCCGACAGGTTCACCAGCGGTTGCAGGGTCTGCAGATCCGGCAGGTCCGGGGAGCGGAATTTCGCAGCCCGGGCAACGGCCCAGTTCCGGTTGCCGTCGATGGTGTTGATTTCTCCATTATGAGCCAGCAGGCGGAATGGCTGGGCCAGCGGCCACCGGGGCATGGTGTTTGTAGAAAAGCGCTGGTGAAATACGCAGATGGCGGTTTCCAGCTCCGGGTTGCCCAGATCCTTGTAGAAGTTGGCCAGATCAGCCGGCATCATCAGCCCTTTATAGGCAAGTGTTCGATGGGACAGGCTGCAGATATAGAAGTCTTCGTCCTGTGCCATGTCCCTTTCAGCCAGGCGACGGCCGACAAACAGGCCAATGCTGAAGTCCCGCTCATTCTTGCCACCGGGCTCTACAAATACCTGCTCAATGCGGGGCATGCAGGCAAGCGCCATGGGACCAAGGCAGCCGGGGTCGATCGGCACCTCCCGCCAGCCCATGACTTCCAGCCCCTGCTCTACCAGTCGCCTTTCCACTGCAGCCCTTCCTGCTGCTGCCCGCACTTCCTCCTGCGCTAAAAAAACCTGGCCAACCGCGAGAAGGTTGCCAGGCTTTTTGCCGAACGCTG
>CAYMQO010000231.1:0-4103 GCA_964392405.1 uncultured Marinobacter sp. | reverse complement strand
CAACTGCCCGCACCACCCTGGAAGAACTGCTGCAACAGAACCCGGATAACGAACGTATTGCATTGATGCTGGGCACCCTGAATCTGCAGGAAGGCCGGACCGATGACGCCGAAGCCTTGCTAACCGGCAATATCGACGCGGAAACCACGCCAACTGCTTTTCTCAGGGCCGCAACCATTGCACAGATTGACAGCGGCAAGCGGGAAGAAGCACTTGCCACCCTGGGCAGAGCCATCGAGGCAAGACCCAATGATGTTGAGCTGCTGGCCATGCACGGCATTCTGGCCCTATCACTGCCCGATCACACCAATACCGGCGTAGCCAGCCTGAGCAAAGCCCTCGAACTGGATCGCTCCCGCTCGCGGCTGCGCCTGGCCCTGGCCCGCCACTATCAACAGGAAGGTCAGACAGAGCAGGCATTGGCCCAGATGCGGGTCGCCTTTACGGAAACACCGACGGACTGGTCGGTGACGCAGTATTACCTGGCACTGCTGCTGAATACCGGGCGCAGCACGGAAGCCAAAGAGGTAGCCGAATCGCTGATCAACGGTTTTGCTGACGAACCCCAGGCCGTCACCCTGGCGGCAATGGCTGAACACCGGCTGGGCGACACCGACACCGCACGCCAGCGCCTGCAAGATCAGGTCAAGGCGATGCCCGACAACCTTCCCGCACTGGCCGCGCTCGCCACGATTTATCAGAGTGACGGTGACCATCAGGCCGCCACCGATACGTTGCTGCGGGCCGCCCGGCAGCACCCTGAAAACCTGAACCTGCTACAGGCGGCCGGGCGCAGCTACAGCCGGAACCATACGCCGGATGAAGTCGTAGACTGGCTGGGAGAAGTGGCGCGGGAACACGACAGACTGAAAACCAACAGCAACATCCTGGCGGCACAAATTCGCGTACAGCAGGGCCGGCTTACGGATGCCAGCAACCTGCTCAGCCAGATTCCTGAAGACCAATATACCGAAGAAGCCCGAACCGTAAAATTGCAGCTACTGGTAGCGGAAGCGGAACAGGCCGCGAAAGACAAGGACTGGGCCACAGCAAGGGCGAAGGCCGGCGAAGCCGCATCGATGCGTCCGGAAGACATCGGCATCTCGCTGATCCCCGTGCGGATCGCTATCGCGGAAGGCAACTATGACGACGCTACCGCAACCCTGGATGAACTGGAAGTCAGTCACGACGCCCAGCCGGCGATTGATCTGACCCGGGCCCGCCTGCTCGCCACCAGGGACGACGAGAGCGCCGCCTTCGAATATCTGTACCAGCGCTGGCAGGAAACGAACAAATCCGAGCTGCTGCCAAGCTTGGTCAATATGGCCAGACGCCATGCGCCGGAACGGATCGACGACCTGACCGAAGCCTGGGTGCAGGCCATGCCGGACAATGCGGCCGCCCATCTCAGCCGGGCAGAGTACGAAATGGCCAGCGGTAACGACGAGGCGGCCATCACCAGCTACGAAAGCGCCCTGAGCCAGCAGAAAACCCCGCTCGCCCTGAACAATCTGGCCTGGCTGCTGCGGAAACAGGACCCGGAACGCGCCCTAGATCTTGCGGAACAGGCGCGGGATATGGCCCCGCAAAATCCGGCCATTCTGGATACTTATGGATGGCTCCTGCACCTGGCGGGCAAAAACGCAGAGGCGAAGCCGGTGCTTGAACAGGCGCTGGCCCTGGCACCGGACAATGAAGAAATCCAGCAGCACCTGGATACCGTCAAGCAAGCCCTCTAGCATCCACGCCGACGGGGCCACTTTCTGTGACCCCGTCGGCATTGCTTTACCTCTCTCCTTCCGACCTCTTTCCCGACGCCAGTTCCGGCCCGCTATCTCTGTCGAGATTATTTACATTAGCCCGCACCGACTATCCCCAACGCATTGTAAATAAACAGAAAATCAAGATGGCACGAATATCGCTTAATCCATGCTGAGAATACCGGTTCGCCACCGGTTTCAGCCAAACCACCCGCGAGGATGGGACGGAAAGCCACGGGTCTCAGAGGGTTTTGAGATAGCCGGGCCGCAATGGAAGCAACGAAACAATTAATGGAGAAAGAACCATGGATCATAAAAAACTTTTGGCTGCAGCGATTCTCAGTGGCTGGGCGGTATCTGCTGCTGCTGCACCCGTCTACATCGCACCCTACGGATACGATGGCCCAGGCAGCGGTCTTCAGGACCAGCTGAACGCCATCACCGAGGGTGGGGTGTCGTCAATTGATGTGAACAGCAATCAGCTGAGCGATGGCGAGGACAGCTACTGGAACCTGACAGCTTCAGGCGGCAGTGTCTCAACGTTTATTCTTGAGATCGCCGGCAACGCCGACTCCAACACTTTTGGCGTTTACGATCGTAACGATCCGACCCGCTATGTTGAGCTCTTCTCTGGCGCAGACAAGCCCGGCGACGGCTTCAACAGCCAGGTAACCTTTACCCTTCTGGCGGACGGTTCCGTAGGTGTAAACGGATCTGACACAGGCGTTGACTTCACCAGTGGCGACTTCGGTTACTACCTGGGCACCGCCTCTGGACCGACGTTTTACTCTGACAGCAGCCTGAACGAAGATGGCTCTGACCAGATGGTTGCCTACCAGGGCAATAACTCGGACGTTGTTACTATTCCCGGCTTCAAAAGCGGTGTCTGGACCGACAATGAGTTCATCCTGGCCTGGGAAGACACCCTCTATGGCAGCTCTGACATGGACTTTAACGACCTCGTGGTAATGGTTGAGTCAGTGCTTCCGGTACCTGAGCCCGGAACTCTGGCCCTGCTGGGTCTGGGTCTGGTAGGCCTGGGTGCTGCGCGTCGTCGCAAAGCCTGACATGTGACGCTGTATCAAGCCGGGCTTGTCCCGGCTTTTTTCCCTTCCCGGCAAAGCCTGTCAACAAATCATACACAAGCACCCTCCTAAACATTAAATACTGTCCATTACTTTTACACACCAACTTACAATGGACGCAAACCCAGTTTAAATTCAATCGCTTACGTGTTGGCACAACTAGTGCTTAAAGATTGGCGGGAAGATCAAACCATCAGAAGGATTCACCATGAAAACCACTAACAAACTATTAGCAGGCGTTGCGGCACTTACGTTATCCACCTCAGCACTCGCGTTTCCGGTCGACCTGTCGTCTGTTGAAGGACGCTTCGAAAACCCGGTGGGCGGCAGCAAAGTCCAAGGCGTAGGCACGGACACCATCACCTGGGGACTGCCTGGCCATTCACAGAGCGGCTACAAGTTCACCTCACCCGGTGACCTTCCGGCGACCATCCTGGATGATTCTGCCTTTACCCTGGGAACGTTTACCCATATCAACAAGCCCATCAAAGGCGACGGGATCACTGGCGTAGACCTTTCTGTCGACCTGGGCTTCGCGGGCTTCGGTGATACTGGCAGTGCAACGGGAACCTTTGTGTTCAGCCACGACGAAACTCTGAATAACGCCCCGGTTGACAGCTGCGTTTTGTGGCTTCCATTCCTGGGATGCGCCTGGACCGTCACGCAGAATACCGGACCGGTTGACGATCAGGTGATCCTGGAAGATGCCTTTGTCAGCAGCTCCGAATTCCAGCTGGGCGATAACCTCTATTCGCTGGAGCTGATTGGCTTCGCCGGCGAAAACCTGTCCGAGTTTCTCACCGGGGAAGGCAGCATGAACTCCATCGACCTTCTTGCGAAGCTGAATGTGAGCGCGGCTCCCGTTCCTGAGCCTGGTACACTGGCACTTCTGAGCCTTGGCTTGCTTGGCCTGGGCGCAGCGCGCCGCCGTAAGGCCTGAGTGCTTTCTGGCTTGATCAGCCGGGCTTTGAGCCCGGCTTTTTCATGCGTCGAATTAATTTACATAAGTGACGAGTTTGCGGTGACTTTCCATTAATCCGTGAACCCGGATCGATAATTCAAGCGGCATGCACGACCAATTTCCGATACAGTAAAGTAGCTTTACCGCCGAGACTGGAAAGTCACGCGAAATAAACAATACGCCACCCAGACAAGCAGTTGGTTAACCATGTTAAGGAAGACACTGGACCAGTTCCCCCTTGCCCGCCCGTACCTGATCGTTACTGCTATTGCCATGGCCCTGTTCTGGCCGACCTGG
>CAYMQO010000230.1:0-4106 GCA_964392405.1 uncultured Marinobacter sp. | reverse complement strand
GCCCCCTGGTTCGAAGACCAGGCTTAATCGGGAGGAGGACCAGTATGGCAGAAGTAACCGTTAAACAGCTGGCCGAAGATGTAGGCGCTCCCGTGGATCGTTTGCTGCGTCAGATTGTAGAAGCCGGCCTCGAGGCCCGCTCGGAGAATGATTCTGTGACCAGCGATGAGAAACAGCAGTTGCTGGCCTATTTGCGCAAGAACCACGGTGAGGCTGAGGCAGAGCCTAAAAAGATTACCCTGAAGAGAAAGACCACCACCACTCTCAAGACCGGTGGCGGCGCCCGTGGCGGTAAGACCGTCAATGTGGAAGTACGCAAGCGTCGCACCTATGTGAAGCGCACCGAGTTGCAGTCGGAGCCCGAGCCGGAACAGCCCGCTGTTCCAGTGGCTGAGGAAAAACCGCAAGTCAGCGAGCAGCCGGTAGCACAACAGGCGCCGACGGAAGAGAAAAAACCGGACGTTGCTGAAGCTCCGGTCAGCGAAAGCACACCGGAGACTGCGCCTGCTGCCGATGAGCAGGCCGAAGTGGCAACCGGCAAGGCAGTGGAGCCTGAGGCGACCGTCGAGGAAGGCGAAATTCCGATGCCGCCGCCTGACCCGGAAACCGCCAAGGACAAAGAGCGCAAAGCGAAGAAGAAGAAAACCCGCGAGCGTGCTGACGAGGTGGATGACGGCAAGCCCAAGAAGAAGTCCGCAGGTCATCGCGGGCCCCGTAGCCGTCCGGTGGATGAGCCCATCGTGATTTCCGACGATGAAGAGGACACCACGCTGCGCAAGCCGCTGCGGGCGAAAAAGAAACCCAAAGAGAAAAGGCACGGCTTCGAGAAGCCTACCAAACCAATGGTTAGAGAAGTTGAAATTCCGGAAGCGATTACCGTTGGTGATCTTGCCCAACGCATGGCAGTGAAATCCGCTGATGTCATCAAGACTCTGATGGGTATGGGCGTGATGGCCACCATCAACCAGGCGCTGGACCAGGAAACTGCGATGCTGGTCACTGAAGAGCTGGGCCACAAGGCCAGAGCGGTCAGTGCGGACGCGTTTGAGGAAGAAGTCATCAGCGCAATTGCCGCTGGCAGCGAAGGTGAGAAAACCCGCCGGGCGCCGGTGGTGAGCGTTATGGGCCACGTTGACCACGGTAAGACGTCACTGCTGGACTACATCCGTCGGACCCGGGTCGCGGCCGGTGAGTCTGGTGGTATTACCCAGCACATTGGTGCCTACCACGTGGAAACTGATCACGGCATGGTGTCGTTCCTGGATACACCGGGTCACGCGGCGTTTACCGCCATGCGCGCCCGCGGTGCCCAGTGTACCGATATCGTTATCCTGGTCGTGGCAGCGGACGATGGTGTAATGCCCCAGACCAAAGAGGCGATTGATCACGCTCGCTCCGCCGAGGTGCCGATAGTTGTTGCGATCACCAAGATGGATAAGCCCGAGGCCGATCCGGATCGCATCAAGAACGAACTGGTGGCACTGGAAGTGATCCCCGAAGAGTGGGGCGGCGACACCCAGTTTGTGCCCGTGTCCGCCAAACAGGGCGACGGTATCGATGCGCTGCTGGAAGCGGTTCTGCTGCAGGCTGAAATGCTGGAGCTGGAAGCCGTCAAGGACGCGCCGGCCAAGGGTGTGGTCGTCGAATCTTCTCTTGAGCGTGGTCGTGGCTCGGTCGCAACGGTGCTGGTTCAGAACGGCACTCTGCGTCAGGGCGATATGGTCGTTGCCGGTGCGTGGTTCGGTAAGGTGCGCGCCATGACCAACGAGGCCGGCAAACAGGTTAAGGAAGCTGGCCCGTCCATTCCGGTAGAGATACTGGGTCTGAACGGCACACCGGATGCCGGGGATGAGTTCTTCGCGGTCGCCGACGAACGCAAGGCCAAGGAGCTGGCAGAGTTCCGCCAGACCCGGGAGCGCGAGCAGCGTCTCCAGCGGCAGCAGGCTGCCAAGCTCGAAAACCTGTTTGAGAACATGGGCAAGGATGAGGTCAAGACCCTCAACGTCGTACTCAAGACCGATGTCCGCGGTTCACTGGAAGCCATTACCAAGGCGCTGCTCGATATGGGCAACGACGAGGTACAGGTGCGGATCATTTCATCCGGCGTCGGTGGTATCGCAGAAACCGACGTGTCCCTCGCGCTGGCGTCCAGCGCGGTCATGTTTGGCTTTAACGTCCGTGCCGACACATCTGCCAAGCGGCTGGTGGAGCAGGAAGGGGTAGACCTGCGTTACTACTCCGTTATCTACTCGCTGATTGATGACGTGAAAGCGGCCCTGACCGGCATGCTGGCGCCGGAGTTCCGGGAAGACATCGTCGGTATCGCCGAGGTACGGGACGTGTTCCGTTCACCCAGGTTCGGTCAGGTTGCCGGTTGTATGGTGCTGGAAGGCACGGTCTACCGGAACAAGCCCATTCGCGTGCTCCGTGACAACGTGGTGATCTTTGAAGGCGAGCTGGAGTCCCTGCGCCGCTTCAAGGATGACGTCGCGGAAGTTCGTAGCGGTGTGGAGTGCGGTATCGGCGTTAAAGGCTATGACGTCAAAGTGGGCGACCAGATCGAAGTATTTGATCGGGTACGCGTGGAACGCAAGCTGGAATCAACAGGTTCGTAAATGGCAAGAGAGTTCAGCCGTCTCGACCGCATCGGTGACCAGATCCAGAAGGAGCTTTCCCACCTCATCATGCGTGAGGTGAAGGATCCCCGGGTGGGTATGGTGACCATTAACTCGGTACGGGTCAGCAAGGATCTCGGCTATGCCGATATCTACGTGTCTGTGCTCAGTACTGAGGAACTGAACGAGGAATCTGCGGAAGTGCAGGACACCCTGAAGGCACTGCGAAGTGCCTCCGGGTTCCTCCGCGGGCAACTCGGGCGAGCCATGAAGCTGCGGGTTATTCCCCAGCTTCGCTTCCACTTTGACGCGCTGCAGGGGCAGAGCCGGCGCATCGACCGTCTGATTGATCAGGCCGTGGGTAAGAATCCCGCCGTCCGTCAGGATGACGACGACAATGATGAGCAGGAGTCCTGACGTTTGGCACGCAGGCGCAAAGGCCGTCCCGTTAACGGCATACTGGTCATCGACAAGCCCCCGGGCGTGACCTCTAACGGTATTCTGCAGCAGGTCAAACGCCTCTACGGCGCGGCCAAGGCAGGGCATACAGGCGCGCTGGATCCACTGGCAACGGGTGTGCTGCCCCTGTGCTTTGGTGAAGCCACCAAGTTCTCCCAGTTGATGCTGGACAGTGACAAGGCTTACGTCACCACTGCAAAACTGGGTGTGCGTACTGAAACCGCTGACAGCGACGGTGCGGTGGTTGCCGAACGACCGGTACCCCAGGGTTTGACCGAAGCTGATATTGAAGCTGTACTGGAGGGGTTTCGTGGGCATATCACCCAGGTTCCGTCCATGTATTCTGCTCTCAAGCATCAGGGACGGCCGCTGTATGAGTACGCCCGGGAAGGCATCGAGGTGGAGCGTCCGGCGCGGCCGGTTACCATCTACGAGCTGACATTGCTGGCGGTCCGCCCGGATGAACTGGATCTGGCGGTGACGTGCACGAAAGGAACCTACATCCGCAATCTGGTGGAAGATATTGGTGAAGCCCTTGGCTGCGGCGCCCATGTGTCGGCTTTGCGCCGGACCCTGGCTTCCGGCTTTACACTGGAGGACGCCCGTCAGGTGTCCGACCTGGAGCAGATGCGGGAGCAGGGCGAGTCCCTGGATGGTCTGCTGGTGGCGCCGGATGCGGCCCTGACCATGTTCCCGGAACTGGCCCTTGACGGGCCGAATTTACAGTCGATATTGAACGGACAACCCGTTAGAATGTCGGGTCATTCCTTGACCGGTCCGGTACGACTCTACGGCAATGGCCGTTTTGTTGGCCTCGGTGAAGGTCAGCCAGAGGGCGAGGGCACAACCGTGGTTGTGCCTCGGCGTCTGGTTTCAAGCAGCTCTTAACCTCTGGGTTGGGGCTGACTAGCCGGGCTGCAGAGATGCGCGGTTCGGCCGGATATTTTTTGGGCATCGCAGATATAACAGGTGAGTTATGGCACTTTCTACCGAGGAAAAAGCACAGATCGTCAAGGACTTCCAGCAAGGCGA
>CAYMQO010000229.1:0-4109 GCA_964392405.1 uncultured Marinobacter sp. | reverse complement strand
CACGGGGACTGAATGAAATGATGCTGGATGACCTTGAGGCCGAGGTTCTTGAGCACCTGCACGGAATGGACGCCCAGATGACCAGTGAAGTGGCGCGGGCGTTGAAGGTCGCCCCGGCCCTGGCCCGCCGGGCGCTGCACAACCAGGTCGCCGTGGGCGACGTGATTTTGATCCGGACATCTGCCGGGCTGGAGCTGTTCGAAACGGCCCGGAAGACCTGCATGCCAGAGGAGCTGTTGGTATGAGTCGACGCCACCCGAACTGTAAACCAATGACCATCATCACGGACCGCCAGCCAGCGGTGAGCATGTCGGGACAAACCCGGCGCCATGTGCGCGAGCGTCTAAGGAAAGAGATGGAGGCGTACCTGGCTGCTGGCGGAACGGTAACCCAGCTGGAGTCAGAGCAGCTGCAGCCGGTCAGGTTGCCAGCATTCAATGCCGGAGGCTTCGACCTGTGAGTGACCCGCACCCCGACCCCGGGACGCACTGGAAGCACCGCCGCCGACTGGCCTACACGGCCATGGCTGCTCTGCTCATCACCTTGGCGGCTGCCTTGTTTGCCCCATTGCGTGAGGCTGCCATTCCGCTCATTGAGGGGCTGGCCTGGGGGTTTGTCGTGATCGTGCTGGGCTATTACGGCAACAACGCCATCGAATCGTTCACCAGGGGGAAGAAATGATAGCTGGCCTCCGGAAGTCCAAAGCCGTTCTCTGGATCGCGGGTACATTGGTGATCGCCATGGCTGCAGCCCTGCTCTACCTCAACAGCCGGAACGGAGAATTAAGCACCAGGGTGGGCAACCTGCAGCGCCAGAACGATCAGCTGGCAGAGACAGCCCAGAGCCTGTCCCGGGAATACCTGATGCTACAGCAAGAGATTGAGCGCCGGGACGAGCTCGTAGCTCGCGCCCTGGAAGCAAAACAAACGGCAGAGAGGAAAGCTCGTGAAACGATTAACAGGCTCCGGCAGGAGCTGGCCGACGATCCGTGCGCTAACACTCACCACCCTGATGTCGTTGGTGACAGCCTGCGCTCGGGAGCCGGTGATCGAGTACAGGACTGAGTATGTCTACCCTCCCTCCCCCCTGCTGCAACCCAGCCCCCTGCCTGAGTACCGGGGCGAGACCTGGGCCGACGTGGCTGAGTTCTGCATCGGTCTGCGGTCTCAGCTCATGCAGTGCGAGGCAGACCGGCAGGCTGTCCGTGACTGGGCGGATGGGCATCGCAGTATTGGTAACAGGTAGTGACGGAGGTAGGACGTGACACTGGTTGAAGAAATGGCGCAGGAGGTTGGGCTTGAGGTCATGCTGATGGTCTGCCAGATCTGGGGCGGCCAGACACTCTACATTCCCGACAACCCCAAGCCGGACCATGCCATAGCGCAGGACATCGGCTACGACAATCTGGTACGGCTGGCGGCACTGTATGGTGGCCAGACCATCCACCCGCCTTCCCTCGAGCGCCACCACCTGGCTCAGCGAGCCAAGGCCCGGTTCCTGCAACAGTCCGGCCTGTCAGAGCGGCGTATCGCCTGGGTGCTCGGAGTGAGCGTTAACCGAATCAAGTACATGCTCAATGGCAACAAGGCCAACGCCCAGTGGCATGAACGGCAGGAGATGGAGCAGGAGCTCCGCAATGCCTGACGCATCCGGCCGCAAACCGCGCCCAGGTGAAACCGTGCCGGGCGACGGTTGCCAATGCGAACCGTTCGCATTTGCAACCATGCCCGGGGACCCTGCCGGCGGGAGGCCGTACGGGGGCGCGGAATCGCGGCTTTCGGGAGATTTTTGCGCCCCCATGGCTTGTTGTTGGGGCTCGCTATGAGTGAGGTGGTCTCACTGTCGAAGGTCCAGCAGCTCCGGCGTCTGAACAAGTCCGAACTGGCGGAGTTCTTCGATGTGTCAGTGCAGGCCATTGATGGCTGGTGCCGGCGAGGGTGCCCGGCAGTCCGCAGGGGTGCGCCCGGCCGGCCCTGGGTATTCGATGCGCTTGAGGTTGCACGCTGGAAGTACGAGCAAAGCGAAGCCCCTGGCGGAGTCGATCCCGATGACATGACGCCCCAGGACCGAAAGGCCTGGTACGACTCAGAGACCCGGCGCCGTGAGCTCCAGGTTATGGACCGGGAGCTGATCCCTGCCTCAGAGGTTGAGCAGGCGGTTGCCACGGCATTCGCGGCCATCTCCCAGGGCCTGCTGTCCCTGCCTGACAATATCGAGCGCCGCACCGGTTGCAGCCCGGAGATCGTCGAGGCCGTAGAGCAGGTGCTGCACGCCGAGATGGTATCGCTGGCGGAGCGTCTTCAGGACCTGGCGCCGGTGGAGATTGACCATGAGTAGCTTCGGGTCGGCATGGCCAGTCGTGCGAGCCGCTGCCCGGGCCTTCCAGCCGCCCAAGCAGATCACCGTCGCCGAAGGTGCCGGTGAATTCCTGATGATCCGGCAGCCCGGCGGATACTCCGGCAACTGGTCCGCTGACGAAACCCCGTACATGGTTGAGCCCATGAACATGCTGGCCAGTCGGCGACACGAGGCTGTCTGTTTCGTTGGCCCGGCCCGATCTGGAAAGACGCTTTCTCTGCTCGATGCCTGGGTGGCCTATGCGGTCGCCTGCGACCCCGGCGACATGCTCATCGTACAGATGACGCAGGACAAGGCCCGGGATTACTCCAAGACCCGGATCGACCGTGCACTGCGCAACAGCCCCAGGCTCGCCGAGCTCATGAGCAGCCGTGGCCATGATGACAACACGCACGACAAGCTGTTCAAGCACGGCATGTGGCTGAAGATCGGATGGCCGACGGCCTCTCAGCTCTCAGGATCTGATTACCGCTATGTGGCCCTGACCGACTATGATCGGATGCCGGATAACATCGACGGCGAAGGTGCGCCGTTTGGCCTGGCGCTCAAGCGGACGACGACCTTCCTCAGTCGCGGCATGGCGGTGGTCGAGTCCTCGCCCGGCCGACC
This sequence comes from uncultured Marinobacter sp., assembly GCA_964392405.1. Classification (GTDB taxonomy): domain Bacteria; phylum Pseudomonadota; class Gammaproteobacteria; order Pseudomonadales; family Oleiphilaceae; genus Marinobacter. Next base: position 1,142 of record CAYMQO010000229.1, on the reverse strand, counting down.
CATTACCGACCCGAACTGGCAGCCTGTCACCGCTCACGAAGGACCGCCGTGTGGTGGCTCGGTAAGCATCTACAACCGTGGAGACCGCCGGCGCTGGTACTGGCCTTGCCCTCATTGTGGCGAATTCCATGAGGCGAAGCCCGGCCTTTCCCTGTTTGCCAGCCTGCCGTCGGAAGCTGAGCTGATCGAGATCGTGCGCTCCGCCAACCTGTCAGAGCTCGCGGCCAAGCATGCGTTTATCTACTGCCCGTCCTGCGGTGCCGATATCGACCCGAGCCACAAGTACGCCATGAACCAGGCGGGGCGCTGGCTGGCGGACGGCCAGACGATCAGCGCCGACGGCACGATAGGCGGTGACGGCGTTACGTCCAGCGTGGCCAGCTACTGGCTGGGCGGTGTGGCTGCCGCCTATCAAAGCTGGAACAGCCTGATCCTCCGTTACCTGCAAGCCCTGCGCGAATACGCCAGCTCCGGCTCTGAGCTGAGCCTGCAGGTCACCATCAATACCGACCAGGGGGCGCCCTATCTCTCCCGGGCTCTGGCCGCCGAAGGCTCCAAGTTCGACCCGGCCGACAATGCCGAGGATTTCGAGCGCTATATCGTGCCCGAGCAGGCCCGGTTCGTAACGGCAGCGGTCGACGTCCAGGGCGGTCAGAATGCCCGGTTTATTGTGCAGGTACACGCCCATGGCCCGGACCGGGAAGAGTGGCTGATCGACCGTTACGAGATCAAGGACAGCGACAGGCAGGGCCTGGACGGCGAGCCAGCGCCCATCGACCCTGCCAGCTACCCGGAGGACTGGGATGTGCTCACCCGGCGCGTGGTGCAATCCACCTACCGGACCTGCGAGGAAGGGCAGGAACTACGGGTGCGCATGACCATCGTTGACTCAGGCGGCGAAGAAGGCGTCACAGAAAATGCCTATGCCTGGTACCTGAGGTGCGCCCAGCAGCGCCTGGCCAACCGTGTCTGCCTATACAAAGGCGCATCGGCACGTAACGCACCCCTGATCAAGGAAAGCCGGGTTCCGTCTGCTGCCAAGGCAGAAGTGCCGCTACTGCTGTGCAATCCAAACCTGCTGAAAGACGCCGTCACAAACGCGGCCCGCCGAACGGACAGCGGTAAATCACGCCTGCACTTCC
>CAYMQO010000228.1:0-4121 GCA_964392405.1 uncultured Marinobacter sp. | reverse complement strand
CCGACATGCCCTCTTCTTTCATCAGCCGTTCGGCGTTTTCCATAATAATGATGGCATTATCCACCACCACCCCGATCGCCAGGATCAGTCCGAACAGGGTCAGCAGGTTCACGGAGAAGCCCAGGGCCTGCATGCCGGCAAACGTACCGATCAGTGACACAGGAATGGCGACGAGTGGTATCAGCGTCGCCCGGAAGTGCTGGAGGAAAAGGAAGGTGATGGCGACAACCAGCAGCACAGCAGCTATAAAGGTATTGATCACTTCCTTGATCGAGATATCAATAAACCGGGTCGTGTCATATGGCACGGTGTAGGCCAGTCCTTCGGGGAAGCGACTGCTGATATCGTCCATGGTTTCCCTGACCGCTTCCGCCGTATCCAGCGCGTTCGCGCCAGGCTGCAGGTAAACGCCCAGGGGGACCGTGGGCTTACCGTTAAAGGTAGCGTCAAAATCGTAGTTCTGGGCACCCAGCTCAATGCGGGCGACATCTTTCAGGCGCAGGCTGGCGCCGTCTTCGTCACTGCGCAGAATGATATTGCCAAACTCTTCGGTGCTCTCCAGGCGCCCCGGAACGGAAACACTGTAGGTGAACGCCTGCCCCTCCGGCGCGGGCTCGGCGCCGATGCGGCCTGCGGCAAACTGGGCGTTCTGGGACCGGATGGCCCCGGCCACGTCCGCGGGTGTCAGCTCAAACTGAGCCAGTTTGTCCGGCCGCAGCCAGATACGCATGGAATAGTCCTGTGCGCCGAACAGGGAGGCGTTACCCACGCCCGGGACCCGCACCAGCTCATCCAGCACGTTCAGCAGCGCATAGTTGGAGATTTCGACCACATCCATACTGCCGTCCGGCGACGACAAGGCCAGCACCTGCAGTATCGAGGTCGAGCGGGCTTCCACCGTGATCCCCAGGTCTCTTACCGCCTGGGGCAGCCTGGCCGTAGCCTGCTGTACCCGGTTGTTGACGTTGATGGTCGCCTGATCGGGGTCGGTACCGATCTCAAAGGAGATGGTGATCCGGAAGCTGCCGGAGTCCGTCGCGTTGGACTCCATATAGATCATGTCGTCGACACCGTTGATCTCCTGCTCCAGCGGCGCCACAACAGCGTCGGAGATAACGGCAGCGCTGGCGCCGGGGTAGCGCCCGTCAACCACCACCTGGGGTGGCACCACGTTGGGGTACTGTTCCACTGGCAGGCCAAACAGGGAAATGGCTCCGCCAAGCAGAATGACAATGGAGATAACCGACGCAAAAATGGGCCGGTCGATAAAGGCGCGCAGCATTACTTGGCTCCTTCCGGTTGGGTACCGGCCACCTCGACTTCAATGCCATCCCGCATGGCAATCATGCCACTGACTACCACACGATCGCCTGCCTGCAGCCCCTCAGTTATCACCTGACGGCCATCAACCACCGGCCCCAGAGTGACATAACGGCTCGCGGCGGTGTTGTCTTCACCAATCACAAATACCCGCGCACCTTCGGGGCCCTGCCCGACCGCGTTCTCGGGAACGGTAAAGACGTTTTCCAGGGTCTGAAGCTGAATCCGCACCCGGACAAACTGACCCGGAACCACCTGGTATTCGTTATTGGGAAACACCGCCCGCGCCATGACCGTTCCGGTACGCTGATCCAGGGTGCTGGCAGTAAAGTCAACCGTGCCCTCATGCTCATAGGGCTGGCCGTCAACCATAATCAACACAGCGGTCAGGGTATGATCGACGTCATTGGAATCGGTCATGGCGTCCCGGGCGCGGCGCTGAATGGTGGCGTCGTTCTCCGGCAGGGCGAACCGGACGTGAATCGGGTTGTGCTGGACGATGGTCGTGAGCAGGGTTCCCTGCTGGATCAGACTGCCTTCAGGAAAGTCCTCAAGGCTGGTAGTGCCAGAGATCGGCGCGGTGACCTCGGTATAGTCGAGGTCCAGTTTCGCCTGGGAAAGTCCGGCTTCCGCTACCGCCACATTGGCCCGGGCCAGTTCCAGATTGGACTGGGCTGTATCCCGCTCCCGCTCGCTGATAGCACCCCGCTCAAACAGGGACGAAATCCGGTTCCACTCCCGCTGGGCCTGGCTCAGTTCGGCCTCGGCAACCTGCAGTCGTGCCTGGGCCCCCTGGGCAGCCGCTTCAGCAGGTGCCCGATCAATACGGAACAGGGCGTCGCCTTCCTCGACCAATTGCCCTTCGTTGTACAATCGCTCTTCCAGAATCCCCTGGGTCCGGGCCCGGACTTCAACTTCGCGGGCGCCTCTGGCCCGGCCCGCATATTCCTCCCGTACGTCCACCGCGGAAGGCTCCATAATCTCAACCCGCACCTGCGGCGGCGGTTGTTGCCCTCCACCCTGAGAGTTCTGCGCGTCTTCATTGCTGCAGGCACTTAACAGTAGCGCGGCCGCGGTAATCAGTGCGCCGGTAAAAGCAGTCGCTGACCGGTTTTCAGATAACATGAAGCAACTCCCGTGAAATAGAGGAAAGGCAAGGCAGATAAAAATACATTCATGGCTGTATGTATGCAATGACGAACTAGCTACAATGCCTCAATACAGGCCGAATACCGTGCAGATCAAAGGCTGCCTTCACTACCACCAGGGATGACCATGGCCAGAAAAACCAAGGCAGAAGCGGAAGCCACCCGCGAATCGATTCTTGATGCCGCCGAGCAGACCTTCTTCGAACAGGGCGTCAGCCGTACATCCCTTGAGCAGATTGCCCGCGCCGCCGGCGTTACCCGTGGCGCCATTTACTGGCACTTTCGCAACAAGCAGGCGCTGTTTGAAGCCATGCTCGGACGCGTCCGTAACCCCATGGAGGCCAGGCTCATCGACCTGCTGGAACAGCAGCGCAACATCGATGCCCTGCGGGACATCTGTGTTGACTCGCTGCGCCAGCTCGCTACCAGTGAACACCATTTCAGGGTATTTTCCATCCTGTTTCTGCGCACGGAATCCGACTCCGGGCTGGCAGCCCAGGATGAAATAGCCAATGCGTCCATTCACCTGCTGCAACAGTATTTCAGTGTTCCCGCGGTTTGCAATACGCTTGCGGACGGCATCACCCCAGAGCTTGCTGCACTGGCCCTTCACAGCCATTTTGTCGGCATCTACTTTGAGTGGCTCAAGGCACCTGATCGCTGGAACCTCGTAGAACAGGCGCCGGCGCTGGTGGATATTATCTTCCGGGGCCTGTTGCGCCATGACGTTCCCCGGCAGACGCGAGCAATGTAGCCCGTTACCCTGATTCAATATAGCGCGTACGAAAAAGGCCAGCAGGATCTCTCCCGCTGGCCTTTTTCTTTCAGGTGGTGCCGGGCTTCTGACGAGAGAAGCCCGGACCTGACCAGAACCGTTTGCTTAGAACTGGTTCATGGTGTTGTCTTTACCACCGGCCTTCAGAGCCGCTTCACCAGCGAAGAACTCTTTGTGGTCATCACCGATGTTGGAACCGGCCATGTCCTGGTGCTTCACAGTAGCGATGCCCTGACGGATTTCCTGACGCTGTACGCCAGCAACGTAGGCCAGCATGCCTTCGTCGCCGAAGTAGCCCTTGGCCAGGTTGTCAGTGGACAGAGCAGCCGTGTGGTAGGTCGGCAGCGTGATCAGGTGGTGGAATACACCCGCTTCACGGGAAGCGTCACGCTGGAAGTTACGACACCACTCGTCAGCCTCGTCACACAGCTCGGTGTTATCGTACTCGGCACTCATCAGGTTGGCGCGATCATAGCCAGAAACGTCTTTGCCAGCTTCTTTCCACGCGTCGTAAACCTGCTGACGGAAGTTCAGGGTCCAGTTGAAGGACGGGCTGTTGTTGTAAACCAGCTTGGCGTCGGGCACCACTTCCTTGATGCGGTTAACCATGCCAGCGATCTGACCAACGTGCGGCTTCTCGGTTTCGATCCACAGCATGTCTGCGCCGTTCTGCAGGCTGGTGATGCAGTCCAGAACAACACGGTCTTCGCCAGAACCCGGCTTGAAGCAGAACAGGCCAGAGGCCAGACGCTTCGGCTTCAGCAGCTTGCCGTTGGACTTGATCACAACGTCGCCGTTCTCGATCTGGGAAGCGTCGTCGATGTACTCGCCGTCCAGGAAGCTGTTGTACCGGTCGCCCAGGTCACCCGGCTCATTGG
>CAYMQO010000227.1:0-4135 GCA_964392405.1 uncultured Marinobacter sp. | reverse complement strand
CAGGAGGCCAGCGCCGGCAAGTCGGTCGAGACCGTCGACGTGCCCCTCAAGGATCGCGGCCGCTTCTGCCTCGACGATGAGCAGGTGATGGCCCTGGCGCGCCAGGCGGTCACCATCGAGCAGCACTACCAGCGCCCCATGGATATCGAGTGGGCGAAAGACGGTGATGATGGCCGCATCTATATCGTTCAGGCCCGCCCCGAGACCGTCAAGAGCCGGACCGCGGCCAATGTGATGGAGCGGTACCTGCTGAAAGAGCAGGGCACCGTGATTGTCGAGGGCCGCAGCATCGGGCACAAAATCGGCAGCGGTAAAGTTCGCGTTGTCGACAGCATCAAGGACATGGACAAGGTGCAGGCCGGCGACGTGCTGGTGACCGATATGACCGATCCGGACTGGGAGCCGGTCATGAAACGGGCAGCGGCCATCGTGACCGATCGCGGCGGGCGCACCTGTCACGCAGCGATTATCGCGCGCGAGCTGGGTATTCCCGCCGTTGTAGGCTGTGGGGATGCCACTGAAGTACTGAAGGAAGGCCAGGCCGTAACGGTCTCCTGTGCCGAAGGCGACACCGGCCTGATCTATGAAGGCAGCCTGGACTTTGAGCTGCGGGAAAATACGGTTGAGTCCATGCCCGCCATTCCGTTCAAGATCATGATGAACGTGGGCAACCCGGACCGTGCTTTTGATTTTCAGGGGCTGCCGAATGAAGGTGTTGGTCTGGCGCGGCTGGAATTCATCATCAACCGGATGATCGGCGTTCACCCGAAGGCCCTGCTGAACTATGACAGCCTGCCCCGGGACATTCGCCAGACCGTTGAGAAGCGGTTTTCTGGCTATGCCTCGCCGGTGGATTTCTACGTGGACAAGCTGGTCGAGGGGGTTTCTACCCTGGCTGCGGCTTTCCATCCGAAGAAAGTCATTGTGCGCCTGTCGGACTTCAAGTCCAACGAATACGCCAACCTGATCGGCGGAACGCTCTACGAGCCGGACGAAGAAAACCCCATGCTTGGCTTCCGGGGCGCCTCCCGGTACATCTCGGATACCTTCCGGGACTGCTTTGAGCTGGAGTGCCGGGCGCTGAAGAAAGTCCGTGATGAAATGGGCTTCACCAACGTAGAGATCATGGTGCCCTTTGTACGCACCGTAGGTGAGGCCAGCCAGGTTGTGGATCTGCTGGCGGAAAATGGCCTGAAGCGGGGTGAGAACGGGCTGCGCCTGATCATGATGTGTGAACTGCCGGCCAATGCCCTGCTGGCGGATCAGTTCCTGGAGCACTTTGATGGTTTCTCCATCGGTTCCAACGACCTGACCCAGCTGACCCTGGGGCTGGACCGGGACTCCGGCATCATCGCGCACCTGTTTGATGAGCGGAATGATGCGGTCAAGGCGCTGCTGTCCAATGCCATCCAGGCCTGTAAGCGGGCCGATAAGTACATCGGCATCTGCGGTCAGGGCCCATCCGATCACCCGGACCTGGCCAAGTGGCTGATGGACGAGGGCATCGATACCGTGTCCCTCAATCCGGACTCCGTGCTGGATACCTGGTTCTTCCTGGCGGATGAAAAAATTGACTGAGGGCCCTGCGCGGCCCCCAAAGAGGAGACGAACAACGTGAACATCGTAACCCCCGATATCTGTGACGATCACCCAGAGGTCCAGGTGGTTGAGCCGGGTTTTCGTAACTTTGGCGGCGTCGAGGCCTTCGGCGGTGAAGTCGTCACCGTAAAGTGTTTCGAAGACAACTCCATCGTCAAGGAGCAGGTCGCGACACCGGGCAACGGCCGCGTCATGGTGGTCGACGGTGGTGGGTCCAAGCGGGCGGCACTGCTGGGGGATATGCTGGCAGAGCAAGCCGCTTCCAACGGCTGGGCCGGTCTGATCATCTACGGCTGCATCCGCGATGTGGATGTTATCGGCAAAACCGAACTGGGCGTACAGGCACTGGGGACCCATCCCCGTAAGACGGAAAAGAAGGGCGTCGGCGACCTCAACGTTCCCATTACCTTTGGCGGTGTTACTTTCCGCCCGGGCCAGTATGTCTATGCGGATAACAATGGCATCGTAGTGTCTGAGAAAAAGCTCGGCTGATTCCTGCGACGCCTGCGATGTTAAAACAGGAAGCCCCGGAAGAGTGAACGACTCGCCGGGGCTTTTGCGTATCCGTTTGCGGTTTTAGTGCCTGACCTTCTCGATCATGACGCCCAGCAGGAAGGCACCATCGCTGGGTTCCGTGCGCAGGACCCGCACTTCGGTTTCGAACGGAGGGAACTGGTCACTGGTGGCAGGCAGCAGCGTGTGTAGCAGGGCGCCTTCCGGAATATACTCAGCGACCTTCAGTTGCATTCCGGTACCGCTGAGATCCCGGCAGATACCGCTGAATGTCCGTCCGTTTCCATCCGTAATCTGGATCTCGGAATTAACCTGCATGCGGTGAAAGTCGCGTTTTTCCGAGTAATCCCTCATGGTCATCGACATGGCTACCTCTTCCTTGTTGTGGTCTGGAGGGCTGGAGTTGATCAGCCTTCTCTAAGTCCTTTTAGTGGCGCGGGTCTGATTCGTCAAAGAATCAGACTTCGTAACCCGCTTATCAAACCATACAAATGCCAGTTCGAGTGTGAACAAGTCTTCAGAATCATTGCGTAACAAGAAGCGATGCAACCTGAGTCGCAAGAGGAGGGTGATTAAGGCCTGAAAGGTATCAGGCCCAGGAGTCGCTCTTCTTGCTGGGTTTCAGCCAGGGTAGGATCACGGCCAGGAACATGCCGAGAATCAGAAGGCCCGCGCCCAGCAGCATGAAGTCGGATTCCTTGCGGGCTTCCAGCCGCTCGACCTCTGCCGTAAGCACTTCCACTTCATTGCGCAGGCGTTGATTGCTTTCCTGCAGCTCCCGGTTGCGCCGGTCCAGGCTGAGTGCGTTGGCAGAAACGGTACGGATGTTTTCCAGTTCTGCGCTCAGGTCCTCAACCTGGTTTTCAAGTTGCTGCTCCCGGGAGGAAAGCTGGTCACGCTCGCCGGAGACTTCGCTCATCTGGTTCTGCAGTTGCTGCAGCTCGCTGCGGGCCTGCGCCAGTTCGCGGTTGGCCGCATCCAGTCGGTCCCGGGCGATGGGTTGGTTGGTGAGGTAGCGGCTGGGCACCCAGCCTTCCAGGCCCTGGTTTGTGCGAATCTTGCTGTAACCGCTTTCCTCGGATTGCTCCACCAGGGTCACCGCCGTGCCGCTGCGCAGGCCGTTATGCAGAATCCGATACTGGGTACCCTGACCGCTGCGAACCGGCGCGTAGAGGGTGTCATCAATATATACGGTGCGGGCGTGGGCGAGACCGCTGGTCAGCAGCGCCAACAGAGACAGGGCCACAAGGCCGGCCCTGGCGGTCATACGAAAACAGGTTACAGCATTAGCCATCACAGCGTTGATCCTGGCAGTTGTATAGGAAAAGGGAAGTGGCGAGTTCGTTCTACACGACATGTTGCGCGCAGGCTCCTGGCCGGCAATTTTGTCACACCCGGAAAGCGGATCAAGCCGCCGCCTATTAAAAAATGCTCATGGAGTCAGGGGTGTGACCGGGTGCCGGTCATGGCAGTACGGCCTTGAATGGTTTTACGGAAACCCGGGAGTAAACGCCAGCGGCCACGTAAGGGTCTGCGTCGGCCCAGTTCCGGGCGTCTTCCAGCGAATCGAATTCTGCAATCACCAGGCTGCCGGTAAAGCCGGCATCACCAGGCTCTGGCGTGTCCAGCGCCGGGTGGGGGCCAGCTACCAGCAGACGGCCCTGGTCCCGTAACGCTTCCAGCCGCGCCAGATGATCCGGCCGGGCGCTGGCTCGCAGGGGCAGGCTGTTGGCAACGTCTTCACTGATAATGGCGTAGTACATGGGGTTCTGGTCCTCCGGCTGTCCTGGAAACGGCGAATGGGCGGGAACGTGGTAGACTGTCCGCCAACGCCTTGAACCCGCTCAGGATATCCCGTGACTATACCTCAGGCTAATCGCCAATGCATCGACCTCCACTGCCACAGCACTGCCTCGGATGGCGCGCTCGCACCCGCTGAGCTGGTCGCCCGTGCGGCGGAGCAGGGGGTCACCCATCTTGCCCTGACCGATCACGATACTCTGGCCGGGGTTGATGAAGCCCG
>CAYMQO010000226.1:0-4155 GCA_964392405.1 uncultured Marinobacter sp. | reverse complement strand
GGCGTTCAGATGTGCATGAAACCGTGCTGGAGTGTGCCTGTAGGCTCGTCGGGCGGCGTCAATAGTACCGAACGCGCTTTCAAGCCAGTGCCCCGCGACCTGCCCCAGCGAGACTGCTGTATCTCCACCAACCTCATTAAATTCCCATTCCTCTCCCAGTGCTAGACAGCCGGTGGTTACCTGGCTGATTACGTCAGCCATCACCGCATGTACCGTCTCGGGATCACCCTGTCTGAAGCGGCTTGCGAACTCCTTCTGTAGAGAGTTCACATGAAGCCTGACCGACGAATCGAAAGCTGTTGCCGGGTCCCAGTCAACCTGCAGATACCAGAGCGCATCTTTCCACTCTTCTCCCAGCAGTTGCCCAAGATCTGTCTCACTAACCGGGAAACGGGAAACATCACCTTCCAGCCTTATTCGTTTTTTCTCCTGCCAGACGATACTTCCTTCATGTACTGGAGATATTGGCGATAGAGGAACCGGGACTGATCTGGCGAGTAAAACAGTGGTTTCCAGGTGTAGAGCGTCCGCCAGGGGCTCACCAGACTGATCTATCTCAATAGAGACCACGGAATTTTCCAGATCGATGAGATAACGATGGAACCATCGCTCGACAGGAAGTGAGCCTGCGCCGGTGCCCACAGCAACGACCAGAAGAAGTTCCGAATCGTCCGGTATACAAAGGGTTTCAAAGCACTTTCCGAGGTCGATTTCTATACTACGACATAAACTCAGATCAGTTCCGTTGTCCCACTCATCTATATAGTCCGGGTCACTGTATTCACGACCGGTGGAAAGCCGCACACTCCAGGGCGAAGCGTTAATTGCCTCATCCGGAATCGTGAGGAAGGGAAGAACTGCCTTTCCCATAACTGATTACTCCGCCAATTCTTTCAGCTTCAGGCCTACAGCGACCTGGGGAGGGACCAGAACTTTGGCAAGCCAGGTTCCGGGGGAATCCGGCGAAAGTCGGTCGGAAGCAATAACAGCCAGATTATCCGGAGAAACCCATTCGACCAGCTCCGGGTACCCGGTTGCGTCGTCGGCTTCTTGCATATTTCCATCAATCATCACTACCGGGATTCCCTGGAGTTTTCGACCGAGAAAGCTCTCACTCACGGTAAATTCGAACTCTGCAATTGGCTTGCCTGAATGATCCATGGTTAATCCGCGAGCACTTGGCTGTGTGAAAGGCGGCCGCCTCCCACCACGGCCTCCTGAGCTGCCCCTCGTCCGTCCGGCGCCGCCGCTTCTTGAGCCGGGCAGCAGGTTGCCCATTGCTGTCGATGGCTTGGCCAGGGGCGAATCCTCCACCGCCCCTGAAGCCGCTTTCTCAGCCTTGATGTTGATCTTCTCCCGAATTCTTCTTAGAGCCACGTTGACGAACCGCCGCTCAGGAGAGCGCCGTGGTAAGGTGTCTGGTTGCCAGTCGTGATGCGCGGGCGGCTCGGACCTTGCAAAGGCGTTTTCAATGTCCGAGTCTTCTGAGCAAACGAAAACGCCGCCCCACTCTTTGAGCCCATCCTTTAGGTCAGTCCCGCTCTCATACCTGACCACTAATTGTGCGGGACGCATCAGTGCAACATGGTGGAGCCGCTCAGGAATAATACTTGTCAGCCGATCATCAGAGTCGCTCCCGGGTCGAGGAGGCAAAAGCCAACGACGAGCCCCCGGGCGTCCCTCGGCGACAACCAGGTGACCAAGATCTCTTTTTGGGCTCTGGCATTTCACTACGTTTGACTCAACAGACACGCCATCGTCAACCGGCTCCCCCCTCAACGCGTTCATTGCGCTACAAAGAAGATCCAGAGGCGCAAACGTCTCGGGTGCGGGCACCCTCTTCCACTCCTCCTCGCCCCAGGCTACAAATGCGTTCAAGCGCTTTCCCGTTTCGGTGCTCTTCATCATTCTCGGCCAGAAATACCACAAGAGATACTCTGTTAGTGCACTAACGACCTGACGGGAATCCGCCGGCAGATGGGGTGCAAGTATCATCAGGGTCGTGCCCCGTCCTTCAGCTCCTGTATCCCGACGGGGCATGCCGAGACGCAGTGAAAGTTGCTCTGCCATCCTCCCGGTCAATGGGTCAACTGTCGCATCCGAGCTTTTGGTGCCTTGCCCCCACCAGTGCCTGCCTGTATACCTGCCCGGTACTGCTTTTCCCATCTGTGCAGCCATAAACCGCCTGACCGGCAGTCCGTGACTTGTCGTCAGGGTATCGGCAATTATGCAATGAGCCTTACTGGCCCGGTATAACGTTGCCTTCCCATAGCCATAGGTACCTCCCCCGCCTTCAACATCTCGAGCGGCACCAACGTTCCGAAAGAAGTTTACGAAGTCTGCATTTTCTCCTGGCGCCGGGGCCTGATTAGCTCGCGCTGGGCCAGCCAATCCTGTTGTCCCGAAATCTGCAATCTCAAGCACCTGCACCCTCGGGCCTTCAATCACCTTCCTGAGATTGTCAGCTGCACTGGGTTCTTCCGGCAAACTCCGGAATATGATTTGCGCGCAGGTCCGCCGCTGCTCTTCCGTGAGATCTCTGATGCGGACATAAACACTTGCCTCCCCAGCTTCCGGGTCTGTCGCGTCACACGAGTTCTGAACAGCCTCGCGTACAAGCACTGCAAGCAAATCCAGCGACGGTGTACCAAGTAGGTTCTCGAAACCTTCTGCAGACAAATTTCCATCGGCACTGAAGGGTTCGGAACGTCGAACAAGGTGCATCGGGCTAACTCCTTTTCGAGTCCTGAATAGCGCGGACTATGGATGGCATACTCAACGAATTTGCAGCCACATTTTCCAGCGACACGGTGTACTGTACGTCTGAAACGCCGACAGGAAGCGCCGCACCCGGCAGCATGCTACTAACGAGCCTCGGAAACGTGCTATCGACCAACCAGACTTCCGGCTCCCGCACCGAGAACCGTTTTTTGTTCCACTCCGGATCTACTGGATACTGATACCCCAATAGCTTGAGTACGGCCTTTAACTCGCCATCTCTGTTTGTCGGAATCCTGGATCTTATTCGTTCAACCATGGCCCCAACAGTCTGGTCACCTGGAGCAACTCTTACACCAACCAGGAACAGCTGTGTTCCTTCTGGAGTATTCAACTGTTCAATATTGGAAACACGGAATGACCTTCCGCCAGAGGCCCGCAGAGTTTTGACTTCAAGATGGGTACTTCCGAATACAAAATCGTGGGTTTCACCGATCGGACCAAGCCAGCCAGGCACCGCGTCGATGCCGAAGTCCAACAGCCTGTCCAGAATTACGAGTTCCGCAAACAGACCGATCACGCGCTCGGTTGAGATCGGCTCCCCGTGCTGTTCAAACAGCCTCCGGAAGCGGCCGAGCACCAGTGCCAACGCCTCGGTGGCACCCCGGCCCTCCGATAGCTCTACAATCAAGGATTCACAAAAGCGGAGGAAGACCTCTTCCAACTCACGGGCACTGCATACAAGACGAATTCCGGGCCGTCCCGAACTGAAATAGGAATTGATCATGATTTGTGCCGATGTCACCGGTAATCGGTTTAACTCGGTTCGGGTACATGGAACCCGGAATTCCGCATAGCCCTCGGTTGACAAGGCCCATTCCGGGCTTCGTCCGACCACCAGCAAGCCGTGAACATCTATTACCCGCTCGCTTCCTTCAGACTCGAGGCGGGCGTGAGCTCGCAGATCTCCCCAGGGAGAACCTGTTATCCAGTCCTGTTTAATTGTGGGCCGGTCAACTCCCATGGTCGGTCTCCGGCACGTCCTCTCCAGTGTCGTAAAAACCACGTCGCCTTAGATCAACTTCAATATATTTTGTTGGCTTGTTATCCGCCTGGACACCAAGCTGGGGAAAAACCAGACCAACGCCCAGAACATGATGACTGGCGTCAAGGGCAGCCCTTCTGCCTGGTTTTGATTTAGTTACCGGCTCTGACCGTCGGTCGATGGGATACAACAATAGCATCGGACGAGGGCCTACCAATTGCTCCCGCTCACTTTTCAGGCGACTCCAGTCCCAGTTCCTCCAGTTACCTGATACCGGTCGAAGCCCCTCCTCTACATCCGCCATAACGTCAGAACGGGACATGAGCGCCTTGATATCTGCAACTGTTGGGTCCGTGCCATCCAGACGGGAGCGCCTGACCAGTCTGGGAACA
>CAYMQO010000225.1:0-4159 GCA_964392405.1 uncultured Marinobacter sp. | reverse complement strand
GACGACTTCGAGCGCAACAACATCGGTCACCGCCCGGGGGTCAAAGGGGGTTACTTCCCGGTGCCGCCGGTTGACAGTCTGCACGACTTGCGGGGTGCCATGTGTGCCGCCATGGAATCCATGGGCCTCACCATCGAAGTGCATCACCATGAAGTGGGCACCGCTGGCCAGTGCGAAATCGGCGTTGGTGCCAACACCCTCACCCGCAAGGCCGACGAAGTGCAGATCCTGAAGTACTGCGTCCACAACGTCGCCCATGCCTACGGCAAAACTGCCACCTTCATGCCCAAGCCGGTGGTGGGGGATAACGGTTCCGGCATGCACGTTCATATGTCCCTGAACAAGGATGGCAACAACCTGTTCGCCGGCGACGGATACGCGGGGCTGAGCGAGATGGCTCTGTACTACGTGGGCGGCATTATCCGCCATGCCAAGGCCCTGAACGCCTTTACCAACAGCTCCACCAACAGCTATAAGCGCCTGGTGCCGGGTTTCGAAGCGCCGGTTATGCTGGCCTACTCCGCCCGTAACCGTTCGGCCTCAATCCGCATTCCCTATGTGACCAGCCCGAAAGCCCGGCGCATTGAGGTTCGCTTCCCGGATCCGTCTGCCAACCCTTATCTGGCCTTTGCCGCCCTGATGATGGCGGGCCTGGACGGCATCCAGAACAAGATCCATCCGGGAGATGCCATGGACAAGGATCTGTACGACCTGCCCAAGGAAGAGGCCCTGGAGATTCCCACCGTGGCCGAAACCCTGCAGGAAGCCCTGGACCATCTGGCAGAAGATCACGAATTCCTGACCCGGGGCGGCGTATTCACCGAAGACATGATTGCCGGCTATATCAACCTCAAGCGCGGAGAAGTCGAGCGTCTGAACATGACCACCCACCCGGTGGAGTTCGAGCTGTATTATTCCTGCTGATACAGGAGGTTGCTGGTCGCCCAGCGCTCCCAACTGACCTTAAGCCCCGCCCCGTGCGGGGCTTTTTTGTGACCCTGGCCTCACCGTAACCCTTGGCGACGGGTATGCCGTTGCATTGCTCCCCGCCACTGCCGATAATCTGGCGATGGTCCACAATAAGGTCCCCAATATGCGTATACAGATGCTGGTTGCCGCAGCCGCGGCGATGCTGTTTTGTCTGCCGGTACAGGCGGAGGTTTACCGTCAGGTGGATAAGGATGGCAATGTCACCTTTACCGACGACCCCAAGGGCAAGGCCGAGCGGGTGGAGGTCAAGCCGGTAACGACCATCACCATGCCCAAGCCTGACACCGTCCGTAGACAGATCAACGATACCGATGGCGAGATTGGTGACCAGAGCGCATACGAGTCCGTGACTTTCCTCGCCCCCGCCAACGATGAGGCCTTCCACAGCGGCAGCGGCAACGTGGAGTTTCAGGTTGCGAGCAATCCGGCGCTGCGCCGGGGACATCGGTTTGAAGTGACCCTGGATGGCACGCCCGTTGGCCAGAGCACTTCAGGCTCGGTTTCCGTGACGAATGTGTTCCGTGGTACCCACAAGGCCGGCGTCAATGTGATTAATGCCGAAGGTGAGCGCGTGTTCACCGGTGAGACCATCCGTTTCACCATTCATCGTCCGTCCGCTCTTAACTGATATCCGGCCGGCGCGGCCTTTGCTGCGCCGGTCTGCTCCCGCTTCGCCTTTTCCCGCCCCCCCCTTTCCCGACATCCTCTTCACTTAATTGCACTGTTATGGTGCGTGCGCACCAATTTGGTGCGAGACTGTGAGTGGGCATTTGCACTCTGCCCCATGAACGCCGCTTTCTGCCTCTTGAGCGCACCGCCTGAGTCTGTGTATCCGGTTGGTTCAGAGGCCATGCCGCGTTCTGACGCAGAATTTCGATCTGATCACAATTCTGGATCAGATCTTGCTATCTCATGTAGCAGAACCAGTACAGGGCCGGGCACCGGGAGATACCCATGGCAGGGGTTACGGATTACAGAAGCATTCTCGACAACCTCACCACCGCAGTGATTGTGGTGGACCGTAGCCTGCGCATTATTTACCTGAACTCCGCAGCCGAAAATATGCTGGAAACCAGCCTGCTACGGGTACGCGGATTGCGCCTGGCCGGCCTGTTGCTCGAAACCGATCGGTCTGTTGACACCCTGCAGACTGCAGCAGAAACCGGGCAGACCTACACCCGCCGGGAAACGAGCTTTTTGCTGGCCACCGGCGGCAGGCTGACCGTGGACTATTCGGTCACACCTTTTGGCCCCCGATCAGAACAGCTGCTGCTGGAAATCCAGCCCCGGGACCGGCAACTGCGCATCAGCCGGGAAGAAGACCTGCTGACCCAGCAGGAGGCCACCCGCATTCTGGTGCGGGGCATGGCCCATGAGATCAAGAACCCCCTCGGCGGCATCCGCGGCGCGGCCCAGTTACTGGACCGGGAGCTGACTGATTCCGGCCAGAAAGAGTACACCGGCGTGATCATCGACGAGGCCGACCGCCTGCGCAGCCTGGTGGACCGGATGCTCGGCCCCAACCGGGCGCTGCAGATGACACCGATTAATATCCATGAAGTGCTGGAGCGGGTACGCACCCTGGTGGAAGCGGAAAGCCGTGGCGGTCTGACCTTCCGCAGGGACTACGACGTCAGCCTGCCGGAGTTCCCCGGCGACAGGGAGCAACTGATCCAGGCCTTTCTGAATATCGCCCGCAACGCCATGGAAGCGGCTTTCGAATATCGCGGAGGCGACCTGAACGACGAGCCACCGACCATCACCTTCCGCACCCGAGTGCTGCGCCAGTTCACTATCGGCCAGCAACGCCATCGCCTGGTATGCCGGGTAGACATTATCGACAACGGCCCGGGCGTGCCACCGGAACTGCTGCAGAACATCTTCTACCCCATGATCAGCGGCCGTGCCAGTGGGACCGGGCTGGGGCTCTCTATCACCCAGAGCATCATCGGCCAGCATGGCGGACTGGTGGAGTGTGAGAGCGAACCGGGCAAGACCGACTTTATTATCTTTCTGCCGCTGGAGGAGACCGCACCATGACCCAACCGGCAAATGTCTGGGTTATTGATGACGACCGCAGTATCCGCTGGGTACTGGAGCGGGCGCTGACCCAGGCTGGAATGACGCCCCGGCTGTTTGAGGACGGCGATAAGGTACTGATGCGACTGGATCAGGAGGAGCCGGACGCCATCATCAGCGATATCCGCATGCCCGGCATTGATGGTATTGCCCTGTTGACCAAGATCGTCCAGCGCCATCCGACGGTGCCGGTGATCATCATGACCGCCCACTCTGACCTTGAGAGCGCCGTGACCAGCTACCAGAGCGGCGCCTTCGAGTACCTGCCCAAGCCGTTCGATGTGGATGATGCGGTGGCCCTGGTGCGTCGTGCCGTTGCCCACAGCCACGAACGCCGGGCCACGGCCGAGCCCGCCACCGAGGTCGTCCACCGCAGCGCCGAGATTATTGGCGAAGCGCCGGCCATGCAGGAGGTATTTCGCGCCATCGGCCGGCTGTCGCATTCCAATATCACCGTGCTGATCAATGGTGACAGCGGCACCGGCAAAGAGCTGGTTGCCCAGGCCCTGCACAACCACAGCCCCCGGTCGAGTCATCCCTTTATCGCCCTGAATATGGCAGCGATCCCCCGGGATCTGATCGAGTCAGAGCTGTTTGGCCATGAAAAAGGCGCCTTCACGGGTGCCGGCGCCGCCCGGCAGGGGCGGTTCGAGCAGGCCAACGGCGGCACGCTGTTTCTGGATGAGATCGGCGACATGCCGGCAGAAACCCAGACCCGGCTGCTGCGGGTGCTGGCGGATGGCGAGTTCTATCGGGTCGGCGGAACCACGCCCATCAAGGTGGACGTTCGCATTATCGCTGCCACCCATCAGGATCTGGAGCGACTGGTGAACGCCGGCACCTTCCGGGAGGATCTGTTCCACCGGCTGAACGTTATCCGCGTCCATTTACCCCGGCTGGCAGAACGGCGGGAAGACATTCCCCGGCTGATGCAGCACTTCCTGAAGCGAGCGGCCCGGGAGCTGTCGGTCGAGCCCAAGACCCTCCGGCCGGACGCTGAGGAATACCTGACTACCCTGCCCTGGCCGGGCAACGTCCGCCAACTGGAAAACACCTGCCGCTGGCTGACCGTGATGGCCAGCGGGCGGGA
>CAYMQO010000224.1:0-4176 GCA_964392405.1 uncultured Marinobacter sp. | reverse complement strand
CCATCAACCGTCGGGCGCAGACCGATATTGGCCACGCCATCCCGGCGGCTGCCATCGGGCAGCTCGACATCCACAACATAAACGCCCCGGAGCGGCGCGAGCCGGTTGAGCCGGATATTGGCGGTGGGCGCATTTATGGTGCGCCCGAGCTGACGGCCATACACCACCCGGCCCCGGATCCGGTAGGGTCGCCCCAGCAGGCGCCCGGCAAGGTCCAGTTGGTTCTCACACAGGGCGTTTCGTACCCGCGTACTGCTGACCCGCTCGCCATCAATCATCACGGTACGGGTGTTCTCTACGGAAAAGCCCGCCTTGCGGCCCTCGTCATGGAGGAGCTGAAAGTCCCCTGCCCGATCACAGCCGAACCGGAAGTCATCACCCACAACCAGATGGCGAACCCTGAGGCCGCGAATCAGTATGTCTTCGATAAATCCCATGCCGGAATAACCGCGAAAGGTTTCATCGAACTTCAGGCAGAGCACGCAATCCACACCATGGGAAAGAATGGCCTCAAACTTCTGGCGAAACCCGGTGAGCCTGGGGGGTGCGTCATCACCCTGGAAAAACTCCCGGGGCTGAGGTTCAAATACCATGACGACGGACGGAACACCCAGCGCCGAGGCCTTGGCCTTGACCTGATCCAGAATGGTCTGATGGCCCAGATGGACACCGTCAAAGTTGCCGACCGTTGCCACACAACCCCGGGCCAGAAAGGTACTGTCCTGGTGTGACAACAGCTTGAGATTGGTCAGCCCCCGGATCAGACGCATGCGTACTGCAAACCCTCAGTTGAATGTCCGCCAGCGACTCGGTTGCGCTGGTGAGAAAACGCGCGATTATACCCTATCGACGGCGGAAATGTCTTACCCTCACCCCGAGCACGAAGAGTGTCGCAAAGTAAGCAAGAACTCCGGCGGCCACCAGTACGGCCATGGTCAGCGTCCGGTCCAGCCCCCCATCGGCAAGCCAGGCAGGCACCGGCTTGTTTAATAGCAGAATCACCGCCGCAAGCACCCCGTTGGCAATGGCCAACTGGACGAAGAACTTCATGGCACCTGCCTGCGCCTTCCAGGCCCCCTCCTTCGCCAGTCCCCGCCAGAGCAGGAATGCGTTCAGCCACGCTGACAGCGACGTCGCCAGCGCAAGGCCTGCATGAGCCAGGGGCAGGATCAGGGCCAGGTTGAGTACCATGTTGGCCACCATGGCAATCACCCCGATTTTTACCGGAGTTCGGGTGTCCTGCCGGGCGAAAAAGCCGGGGGCGAGTACCTTGATCAGCATGAACGCCAACAGGCCCAGGGAATAAGCGCGCAGACTCTGGGCCGACATCATGACGTCCCGATCGGTCACTTCCCCGTAGTGGAACAGGGTGGCAATCAGTGGCTCCGCCAGCAACACCAGCGCCACGGCAGCCGGGAGCCCGATCAGCAGAACGCACCGCAAGGCCCAGTCGACAGTAGCCGCGAATTCATCCCGGGACTGGGCAGCGTGCTTGCGTGACAGGTTGGGCAGTATGACGGTACCAATCGCGATGGCGAACACACCCAGCGGCAGCTCTGATAGGCGGTCTGAATAATAGAGCCAGGAAACACTGCCGGTTTCCAGAAAGGACGCCAGCACCGTATCCAGCAGCAGGTTGATCTGGCTGACCGAAACCCCGAAGATCGCCGGCGCCATCAGCTTGAGAATGCGTCGTACGCCTTCGTGCCGATAATCCACTTTCGGCCTGGGCATAAGCCCCAGCCGCATCAGGAAAGGCAACTGGAAAAACAGTTGCAGGGCGCCGGCAATAAACACACCCCAGGCCAGCGCCATCACCGGCTCTGACATCAGCGGCGCAAGGAAGATAGCCGCGCCAATCATGGCCAGGTTGAGCAGCACCGGAGTGAACGCTGGCACGGCGAAGCGATCGTAGCTATTGAGAATCGCCCCGGCGAAGGCCGTCAGTGAAATCAGCAGCAGATACGGAAAGGTGATGCGCAGCATATCGCTGGCAAGGCCGAACTTGACGGGGTCATCGGTAAACCCCGGCGCAAACACCGCCGTCAGTACCGGGGAGCCGGCCATGGCAATCAATGTAATGGCCAGCAACACCAGCCCCAGTGATCCCGCCACCGCGTTGATCAGTCGCCGCACCTCAGTGATATCGCTCTGCTGGCGATAGGACGACAGCACCGGGACGAATGCCTGGGAAAAGGCGCCTTCGGCAAACAGGCGTCGCAGGAAATTGGGGATCTTGAACGCAACAAAAAACGCATCAGCCCCCGCACCGGCTCCGAAGTACCGGGCGATGACCATATCCCGCACCAGCCCGAGTACCCGGGATAACATGGTCATGATTCCTACCACCCCGGAGGAGCGCAGCAGGCCCGGTGCTTTGGGAGGTTGTTGCGAGGCTTCCGGAGGTGCCGACTGACTCATTCAGACCGTTTCCTGACGTGATGGTGGCCGGAGTTTATCACAGGGATTCCGCGCACTGGGAGACGGGTTCACCCCTTGACATCAGTGGCGTGTGAAGGCATGATTCCGCGTCATTTATTTTGACGCGTCGAATGCAGTGGGCGCGGACACATTGTCGGGGCGGCTTCCGCGAAGGCGCTCTTAGCGAATTCAGATTTCACACAGATTTTTTCAGGAGTTACACGGTGGCAAATACCCCGCAATCCAAGAAGCGCGCACGTCAGAATGAGAAGAACCGTAAACATAACGCCAGCCTGCGGTCCATGGCGCGTACGTATATGAAGAAGGTTCAGGCCAAAATTGACGCGGGCAACTATGAAGAGGCCCAGAAGGCCTTCCAGGAAGCCCAGCCGGTCATGGACAGCATGGTCAACAAGGGTATCTTCCCGAAAAACAAGGTTGCTCGCCATAAGAGCCGTCTGAGCACCAAGATCAAGGCACTGAAGGCCTGATTGGATCAGATTGACTAAAAACCCCGCTTCGGCGGGGTTTTTTTATGGTCCATATAAAATGCTTTAGGACCCATTTAAAGCGAAAGGCGGGAAAAACGTCGAAGCCGCCGCCCTGCCTCACGACAGAGCGACAACCCGTCATCGCGTTGCTTAAGCTTTTACACGCTTCCTGCTGGCAACAAGACCACCCAGACCAAGCATCAGCAGGGCCAGCGAACCCGGCGCACTTACCGGTGTGGGCGCTGGCTCTTCACTGGAGAAACTGCCACCTTCGATAAAAATCGCGGAGTCCAGTGCGGAATCACCCGCATCGGCGATCGCGATCTTCATGGTATGAATACCTTCCCCCAGGCCCGTAATGGACGCCAGCAGCATATTGGTGAAGCCGTCATACTGAATGTCGTAGAGTGGCCCGCTACCGGAGGACTCATTATTGTTGAACACATCGCAGTTAGGCCCGGCTCCCGAATAGGGGTTTCCGCAGTTCACGTTGTTGATACTCACCGTCTGACCGTCCGGTGCTTTTGCGATGTTTACCCCGTCGACAAAGAAAGCAAATACATCGTTATAAGTGCTGTTAACGTATTCGTTATACTCTTCAGAGGCAAAAACGTAGTTAAAGAAGAGACTGTCTGACTCTGAAACAAAATCAAACGTCAGAACGGCCGCATCATGTGTATTTTGAGGAATCAACGCATCAAGGTCGCTGTCACCAGCACCGCCCCCGACGCCAATGTTACCTGTCGCGCCGCTGTTATTATTGGGCCCCGGAGCCTCAAATGCGCTACCCGTGGTCATGATCAGCCCCGAGTCGATACCCAGAACGCTCTGCCCGTCAGAGAAGAAACCCGACTGGTTGCTACCGCCATAATAATTGACGTTCGAGATGGTAATACCCGACCCGAGTATTGCTCCTGCCAAGGCTGCTCCATCAGAGCTGACAGAATCAATAACAAGCGCTGATGCGGATTGCGCCATCCCGATAAGAGCACTAGCCACTACTACTTTTTTTACAAGGCTCATAAATAATTTCCTTTTGATTGCAAGACTTCCGTAATCTCGGCCACATCCGTGGCGCGTTGTTTTAAGCAATATTTATGCCCGACATATTTTTAATTATTTATCAATGAGTTAAAAACCGACCGCCCTGAAACTGTAAACTTACCTGACAGTACGCCAGCCGCCAGATCACTTGGTGACAGCTACATAAAGGGTATCTTCCCGAAAAACAAGGTTGCTCGCCATAAGAGCCGTCTGAGCACCA
>CAYMQO010000223.1:0-4183 GCA_964392405.1 uncultured Marinobacter sp. | reverse complement strand
GCCGGCTTGAGCAGGTTGGCGGCGTCGTTCTGACCCGCCTGGCCACCGGCGCCGACCATGTTATGGGCCTCATCAATAAACAGGATGATGGGGTCCACAGAAGCTTTGACTTCCTCGATCACGCCCTTGAGGCGGTTCTCGAACTCACCCTTGACCCCTGCACCTGCCTGCAGCAGTGCCAAGTCCAGAGTCAGCAGACGTGCTTTCCGCAGGGCTTCCGGTACGGAACCGTCAGCAATTCGCTGAGCCAGCCCTTCAACAACCGCCGTTTTGCCCACGCCGGCCTCACCGGTAAGGATGGGGTTGTTCTGGCGGCGACGGGTCAGGATGTCGATCATCTGGCGGATTTCGTCGTCACGCCCCAGTACCGGATCCAGCTTGCCCTCACGGGCCTGGGCCGTCAGATCAATGGTAAAGCGGCCTAAATGCTCCTGCTTGCCAGATCCTGCTGGCCCCCGGACGGGCTCCGGCTCCGTGCCGCCCAGCTGCTCCCGCAACGCCGGCCAGCTGGCCAGCAGCTGTTGGGGATCAAGCCGTTCCAGTTCCCGCGCGTGCCGGGTCGCGAGCGCGGCCATTGCGGGGTCACTGAGCAAGGTGTAAAGCAGGGTGGCGCCGCGCATGGCAGGCTCGCCGAATTCGATGGAGGTGTCGAGCCAGCACTGGCGCAGCAGATCCACCAGCCGGGGTGAAAGGCTGGGCGTCGCGCCACTGCCGGTACGGAAACTTTCCAGGCCGTCGTTTAGCTCACTGTGCAGACGGTCAATGTCCAGCCCAAACTGCTGGCATACACCCACCAGGTCGTCGTCCTGAGCCTGCAGCAGTGCCTTGAGCAGGTGCTCGATCTCCACCGTGTGATGGGTACGCTGAAAGCATTGCCCAACGGCGCCCTCCAGGGCCTGACGGGTACTGCCATTCATTTTTTCAACCAGTGACTTCAGTGTCATTGCAGACATCGCACTTGTTCCTTTCCTTGGCTTGGCTTAAAGCTGACTTCCACCTGACGGTCAGAGGTCGGCCCTGCGGCTATGAAACTGTCGGCCCCCAGGCGGCCCTGGTGCCCCAGCCGGGTTGGCGTCAGATCCCGGGCTTTAGCGTCCAGCAGATAGCGAACCCGGAGCTGACCGCTGGCGAGCCGGCCGGTCATCCGCGCGATGGCAGCGCTGCACCGGCCACGGGGCAGAATGTCCCGCACCTGCTCGCCTCCTGCGGGATGAAACACCACGTCTACCCCGAGGTCAGCCATCCAGGCGCGACTGCCGATCATTGCCTCACCCAACCGTGCATATTGACCGGATACCTGCTGCCGGTCCGGCAGCCGGGTCTGGTCGGCGGGTGCAACTCTGGCCCAGCCGCCCTGCAGCGTGCGTATTGTCACCGGCATGCCGGCGATATCCGAGAGCACTGAACGGAGGGCGCTGGCCGAGCGGGCGCCCCGAGACAGGGCCCCGCCGTACCAGATTTCCCACTGCTGTTCGCTGCCGGTCAGCGCCTTGAGAATGCGGGAAAAGTCATCCTCGCCATGACGCTCCTGATGGACAGCAGGCTGGGTCTTTTCCCAGCTCCGGTAATACAGCGACAGCAGGCGATGATTGAACAGATCGAAAAAATCCCGCATCGCCGGTGATTTCTGCTTGAGCTGGGCCAGCACCATCTCCGAGTAATGGGACGGCAACGCTCCCCGGGCGCCGGTCAGGCCCATGGTATCTACGGTCAGCTCCGCCTGCTGCAGGCCGTTGGACAGCCTCCGCACCTTACGCTCAACCACATCGTGGCCCGCCATCCCCATGTGCTGACTGGAACGGAACCGTACGAGCTCACGTTCGGGCCAACCGTCGTGACCAACCCGGTGATAACCGGCTTTCTCACCCGGCAGCTGACGTTCGGTACGCCAGACTTCGCGGAAAAAAGATCCTGGCAGCTGCTTCATACCAGCTCCCGTTCGCCTGCACGGGCGGGCCAGACGTGGTAGTCACGGCTGTGACCAGCCAGCCGGATGCGCAACCGCGTAAAACTGTTGAGCTGGGCAAACTGGGCCAGGAACCGGTCCAGCACCGCCGAGAACAGGTAGATACTGGTGCCCGCGTACCGCGGCCGGGAGAAGGTCACCTGGAACTCAGTTCCCTGGGTCAGTCCGCTGCGGATGCCCTTCCCAACCCTGGCCGTAACCCGGCGTACCTGAACTTTCTCGATGCCCTCAACCATGGCCCGGGACTCTGGCGTTTTGCGGAAGTCATAGAGTTGAAGCACGGCCTTCAGCCGATCGCTGGCGTCCTCACCGGTGAAATATTCCAGGTTCAGATGGCGGATAAACTGCCACCGGCTGGCGCCATCAAGCTCCGGGCGCACGGTTGAGGTAGGGGCCAGCAGTGCTTCGGCTTTATCGATTAACGGTTCGGCCACCGCTTTAAAGGTGGGATCGCCACCGCCAAATGGCAGGCGGTCGGGGATATTGCGGTTGCAACATTGGGCCTTGATGACCAGCGCTTCGTCGTCGGGAATCGCATCCAGGTCCCGGTTGCCGTAGCGGTTATCCACCAGCGTCAGCACGGTTTCCGTGCCCGGCTCCATCTGTCCGCCGGCCCAGTCCGCCGGCCGACGATGCAGGTGCCAGAACAGATCCAGGTCCGTCTGCCAGCGCGGGTGGCCGAGGCCATAGTAGGGGGCCATCTCCCGCATCTTGCCGCTGTTGACCAGTGAGACGGACTCAACGTTAACGACTTCAAAGGCATCCGCTTTGCGGTAGCGGGACACCAGCCGGTGCTCATGGTAAAGGTCATCCAGCGGTGCCGGCTCCAGACTCTCTTCGAACAGGTTGACCACGGGCACACACCACAGGCGCATATGATCAGACTGGAAACTCTTCTCAAGCTCCTGAGAGGTCTCGCCCAGGTAGAATGTCAGCTCGATTTCCGTGGCGTCCGGCCAGTGGCCGGCCATATCGTTCAGCTGGGTAAACAGGAATTTCTCAGGAAACAGAAAGAACTCTGCCAGCAGCCGGTACCCCGCCATACTGCGGTTGGTCCAGGGTATCAGCGCCTCATCATCGGCAAAGCCCACAGCCTGGAGCTGGGTGGCCGGGAAATAACGCAATTGGCGCCGGTCGCTGATCGGTGATACCGCCACGCCCAGGCCGGTACGATGAATCAGGTCGTACAGCTCATTGCTCAGGTGCGCCTGACCGTGGAGGAAAAACCGCAGCCAGGGCAGATCAATCTCACTAAAAGGTGTGGGCGCCGACAGCCGGAGCGTAATAACGCTCTGGGCCCCTTCTGTGCCCACCGGACGTGGCGCATCAAACGGAGCATTCTGAAAGCCTGCGCTTTCGACCTTGACCGGTGCAATATAATGCTCGCCCGGGGCCCGAAACTCACAGACCGGCATTTTCTCAACCCGGGTTTCAAAAGCCTGGTTGGCGCTCAGAGGCGAGCAGTGGGTCTGCGCCCGGGATGCGCCCAGTTGGAGCACCGTCATGGATGGTATCGGGGCCTGATAGTCCGGATAAAGGCTGCCCATCAGGATATCGGTGAGCTCCGGAAAGTGGCCGTCCAGCCGCTGACGTATCTGCGAGGTCAGGAATGCCACCCCTTCCAGCAGCCGAGACACATGGGGATCTTCAACGGCTTCATCACTCACCCGCAAACGACCGGCCACTTTCGGGTAGGCACGGGCAAACTCAGCGCCCTGCCGCCGCAGATAGGCCAGCTCGCGGTTGTAATACTGAAGAAGCTCTTCACTCATTACGCACACTCCTGAAGCGTCACCGCCAGGGTGACCGGCTCCACTTGCGAATCAAAGGCGACCGGTTCCGGAACCGGATCTACCAGCAACACGGCGTCGATCCGCAGCCGTAATTGCCGGTCGATGGGGGTGTCACCATCCCGCAGCTCAACCCGTACCCGGGTCAGCCTGGGTTCGAACCGGTTGATCGTCTCCCGCACCTCATCACACAACCACTGGCGGCCATCCTCGGTGCTGAGATCCATCACCGTAAAGTCCGGCAGGCCATAGCCGAGAACGGATTTTTTCAGCTCCCGGGCAGATGCTTCCAGCGGCAACCAGGACCGACGGGCATTCAGCAGGCACTCCAGATCCCGTCGAACCGACTGACGAATACGGGCCAGGGTCGGTCGGCTGTCATCGCCTTCCGCCAGCCGGTCAAGCAGGCTCATCTGGAGTTTGGCTT
>CAYMQO010000222.1:0-4190 GCA_964392405.1 uncultured Marinobacter sp. | reverse complement strand
CTGATCCGCCAGCGGTTCAACCGGCAGGCCCGCGCCTGCGGGCTGAACAGCGAGCTCGAGCCGCCCCTTCGAACTGACCTGTTCCGCCGCCCCGCTGGTGAGCAGATCGGACTGTTTTAACGAGGTCGCGCCCCGGCGATCAAAGAAATGCCTGCACCAGGCCGGCGACGCTGACCGTTAACAGCACCACGCCCAGCACCCGGAAAAATATCGGCGTCTCAGCCTCCAGCATCCGCCTGTGAGCCTTTAGCCCGACCATGTGACCGACAGCAGCACAGGGCAGCAACCAGAGGTGGTGAATCAGCTGAAGGTCAACGTCCGCCAGGATAAACGCCGCCAGCTTGATAAATACCAGGATGAACCAAAGCGCGAACAGGGTATCCCGCAGCTTCTCCTTCACCACCTGCTGGGCCGCAACCGCAATAACCAGCGGCGCTCCGATCAGCGAAGTGCCACTGATATAACCCCCCACCATCAGAAAGAAAATATCCACGGTGCGGCTGTTGCTGCGAAACGGGCGATTGACGATATAAGACAGCGAATAGATCGCAACAATGACGAAAATGATAGCGCTGAGCACCCGGGATGGCAGCGTAATCAATCCGAACACCCCGACCAGCTTGGGCACCATCATTACCGCCAGCAGGTACCAGAGATAACGCCAGTCAACGGTGCTCTCCCGTCGCTCACCAGACTGACGCTCAGCAGCCGTGCGACGGTTGTTGAGCCACAGGGTAAGGGATGAAAATACCAGCAGATGGACCGCGATAATCGGCAGAAAATCCAGCGGTTGGTCGTGCACCAGCAACAGAAACGGCAGCGACAACACGGCGCCGCCAAACCCGAGGCCCGAGCGCACAAATCCACTCCAAACGAAAATCAGCGCAATCAGTACATATTGGTAAGGCGCCAGCGAAGACATTCGATACAGCTCCCGGGTTACACTCGGCAAAACGGGTGGAAATCATACAGGGGTCAGGCCGTCCCTGACAGCTGAGTCTCCGTGCCGCCCCCGCTTCATTGCAGGAAAGGACGCCAGCCCTTGAGCGAGACAGCCGACCGGAAGTCTTCAAAATCCTCCCGCCTGCATCGGCTGGGCCGTCGCCTGACGGAATCCCGGCACGTGCTCTGGGGGCTGGGTGCCGCCTCTTTCCTCGAGTCCATTATTGTGCCGATTCCGCTGGAAGCCATTCTGATTCCGCTGATGCAGGCGCGACGCCATCAACTGTTCCTTCTGGCTGGTATTGCACTACTGGGCTGCCTGCTTGGTGCCACCCTCGGCTACGCTGTGGGCTACTTCGTGTTCGAAGCCATCGGCGAACAACTGGTGGCATGGTTGTCGTCCCCCGAGCAGTTCCAGCGAATCCAGCAGAAGATGGAAACCGGGGGTTTCTGGTTCGTGCTCAGCGTTGGCGTCACTCCCGTACCCTTTCAGATCGCCATGCTTGCAGCCGGTGCTACAGGTTTTTCGTTCTGGCTGTTCATGATGGCGTCGGCGATTTCCAGGGCGATTCGCTATTTCGGTCTGGCAGTGCTGGTTCTGGTTGCCGGTAACCGGGCCCAGGCCCTGTTCGAACGTCACAAGATCGGCATGACCATCGCGATCACCCTGGTTGTCATTGTTGCCTGGGGCACATCCCTGCTCACCTGACGCGGCGACCAGGCGCCCTCATAAAGCTTTCTGCAATTAAATTGTGCACAATTTACTTGCGCCGGCGTAGATGAGCAACTATCGTGTACTGGTCGGCTATCGCCGATAGTTCGCCCCTTTTTAAAAGATGACAGGAGGTTTCAATGGCACTGGAAAAAGTGGTCTATACCGCGTCGGCAAAAGCGACTGGCGGCCGGGATGGCCGTGCGAAGTCGTCCGATGGTGCGCTGGACGTTGCCCTGAGTGCACCGAAAGAGCTTGGCGGGTCCGGAGGTGACGGCACTAACCCGGAGCAATTGTTCGCAGCCGGCTACTCAGCCTGCTTTATTGGCGCCATGAAAGCGGTCGCTGGCAAGCAGAAAATAACGGTGCCCGATGACACGTCGATCGAGGGTCAGGTCGGTATCGGTCCGATCGAGGGCGGTTTCGGCCTACAGGTTGAACTGCGCATTTCACTGCCGGGCATGGATGATGATCAGGCCAGTAAACTGATCGAACAGGCTCACCAGGTCTGCCCGTATTCCAATGCAACCCGCGGCAATATTGAGGTCAAGCTGACCCGGGTCGACTGATGGGAAACGGCTGATGTCAGGGCCTCTTAATGAGGCCCGCTTCCTGTTTGAGCTGCGGCAGGCTCGCTCCCCCTGCAGTGCATACAGATAACGATATCGGTAAACTACCCGCCTTTTTCCGGAAGAACCCTGCCGAGGAATAGTCTGATGAGCCTCACTACCTGGCTTGCTGTCGTCACGATCTGTACCCTCGGGGCCATGTCCCCAGGACCGTCATTGGCACTGGTGCTGAAGCAGACCCTGGCCGGCGGACGCAGAAATGGCATGATCGTGGCCGTGAGCCACGGCTTTGGTATTGGCCTCTACGCGTTTTTGAGCGTCATGGGACTGGCTGCGGCGATCACAACTTCCCCGACCCTGTTCGCGGTCCTGCAATGGGGCGGCGCAGCCTATCTGGCCTGGCTGGGGTTCAAGGGACTGACCGCAAGAAGCCGCCCATCACAACCCCTGCCGGAAGTTCCCACCACCGCCAGCGCGGCCCGGGATGGCTTTATGCTCGCGTTTTTAAACCCCAAGGTAGCCGTATTCTTTATTGCACTGTTCAGCCAGGTGGTTGGCCCTGAAACATCCATGGCGGCCAAACTGATCTACGCGACAACGGCGATGGTGCTCGATATCGGCTGGTACGTCATCGTCGCAGCGCTGTTCTCCAACCCGCGCCTGCTCAACAGCCTGAAGCGGAACGTCATCTGGCTGGAACGTTTTTTTGGCGTGCTGCTGATTGCCCTGGCAGGGCGGTTGGTCGCTGGCATACTTCGGGGCTGAGGCTTGCAGGCTCTAACGAGCGGCAGCGCTACTTCAGCATATTCAGGTACTGTTTCAGCACCACCGCGTTGTTATGCTCTTCATCTTTCGAGCTGTAGAGCAGGATAACGGTCTCGTTCCCGGCCCGCTCCGCCAGCGCCCTGAGGCTCTCCCGGTGGCCCTTGAGCTCCATCAGGTAGCAACGGCGGAACTCATCCCAGGAAACTTCGCCACTGTGGAAGTCCTTACGCAATTGGGATGACGGCGCCACATCTCTCAGCCACTCATCGATCTCTAACACTTCCCTGGAAATTCCCCGGGGCCAGAGTCGGTCTACCAGAACGCGGTAGCCTTTCTCGCCCGATCCGTCATGGGTACGTTCCAGCCTGATCGCCATGGCGCCTCCTCCTTTCTGACTCCTCACTGCCTGAATGCGGGTATCAGCCCGGGGTTGCAGTGCTATTTCGCAATTGTAATTCCGGTAACAGCTTTTGTTGCTAGGCTTCTCTATAGGATAGGTAGATAGAATAATAAGAGGATAGGTAACTTAAGGGAGATTTCGATGGCACGGATGCGCACCAATCAACTTTCACTATGCCAAGGAGCATCTGATGGACCTGATCCGAATTCTCATTGCGCTTCTTCTTCCCCCGCTGGGTGTTTTTCTGCAAGTAGGAATTGGTAAGCATTTCTGGATCAACATTCTTCTCACATTGCTGGGTTACATACCGGGCATCGTGCACGCGGTCTGGGTGATCGCGAAAAAATAAGCCGCAGAAGCTCCTTCCCAACTCGTATTTCTTCGTCCTGACCCCTGATGGGCATTCGCCCGTCAGGGCACTCTCCTGTTGCCGTAAACTGTTCCTCTTCCCAGCCTTATGAAACCAGTTGCATACCGCCCTGCTCGCTGGTAATTTTATGCAACTGGTTGCACTACGACTCCCCGTGAGCCGACGACCACTACCCTTATTGATCGCCGCCTGCGTGAGCTCCCCGCCCACCTCTGCGGCCTCGTTACTCAGGAGCTGTCATGTCTTTACCCAATTTCCTCAAGGGCCTGTCATTGCCGGCGGTTGCCTCTCCCCTGTTCATCATTTCCAACCCGGACCTGGTCATTGCCCAGTGCAAGGCCGGCGTGGTGGGGTCGTTCCCGGCGCTTAACGCCCGCCCGGCCCATGTGCTTGAGGAGTGGCTGGAGCGGATCACCACCGAGCTGGCTGAGT
>CAYMQO010000221.1:0-4191 GCA_964392405.1 uncultured Marinobacter sp. | reverse complement strand
AGAAGGGTTTTATCCGTCCCGGCGCCCGCCGGCCGGCCTGGATGCAACGTCGCCGTGTGCCACGCCCGGTGCCCTCGGAAGAACAAATCGATCAGTGGGAGCTGAGCGGGTACTGACTGACCAGCCTGCACAAACGGCCGGTCGTTCTGCCGGCCTGGCTTGCCAGTCCCATACAGGTCCGTAAACTGGAGGTCTGACCAGAGGTTTCCATATGAATCAGACCTTCGACTTTATCGTAGTGGGCGCCGGCATGGTGGGCGCTGCCCTCGCGAATGGCCTGGCGAACCACGGCCACAAGGTGGCGCTGATTGACCAGGCTACAGCACCGCCGGTGCCGGCGGAAGACGTTCCGGGCATCCGCGTCTCGGCACTGAGCGTGGGCAGTGAGCGTTACCTGCAACAACTGGGTGTCTGGAGCGCCATCCGGGCCATGCGGGCGACACCCTATTGCCGGCTGGGCGTATGGGAAGGCCGGCGGCGCCCGTCCGGCCCGGATCTGCCACTGTTATCCCCAAGAACCGTCTTTAACGCCCGTGACCTGGGCATCTCTCATCTCGGCCATATTGTTGAAAACCAGGTTACCCAGAAAGCCCTGTGGGATCGGGCCAGCGAACAGCCGGAAATAGCCCTGCATACCGGTTCTGGCGTGCAATCGCTGTCAGAAAGCGGGCAGCTGATCACTGTCACCCTCGATAATGATAAAAGGCTGACCGGACGCCTGCTGATCGGCGCTGATGGCGGTAACTCACGGATACGCCAACTGGCGGGTATCGGGGTCAGCCGTAGCCAGTATCAGCAACAGGCGCTGGTGGCAACGGTGCGTTATCGGGGTACGCCGGAAGACATCACCTGGCAGGAGTTTCACAGCAGCGGCCCCCGGGCTTTCCTGCCACTACACACGGCTGGGCCCTTTTTCCCCGGTGAGAGCTGGGCATCGCTGGTCTGGTACGACGACCCCGCTGTGCTTGCCGGACTCAAAGGCCTGAGTGATGATCATTTTATTGACCGGGTGTGTGAAGCCTTCCCGGACGACCTGCCACCCCTGACCGCTGTGACGGACCGCGCCAGTTTTCCCATCGCCCGCCAGCACGCTCACCATTACTTTCAGGGCCGCGTCGTGCTCGCCGGTGACGCCGCACATACCATCAACCCTCTGGCTGGCCAGGGAGTCAACCTTGGGTTCCAGGACGCACGCTGCCTGCAGGAACTGCTGGATGAGGCCCGCCGGCAGGGCCGCGATCCGGCTCATTCGCAAGTGCTGGCCCGGTACGAAGCCCGTCGCCGGCCAGACAATCAGCGCATGATGCTGGCCATGGACGTGTTCTACCACCTGTTCAGCAACCAGCGGCTACCGTTATGGGCCGCCCGCAATCTCGGGCTGGGACTTGCCCGCAACCTGCCCTTCGCCCGCAATCAGGTGGCGCGATACGCGGTCGGTATTGATGAGGGTCTGCCGGCGCCGGTCCGAGCCCTGCTGGACCGGCTGCCCGGCCCCAGGCGGGACGCGCCCCCTTCACCCTGACGTCATAAAACAATCGATAATCAACAGAACCTCAAAGGAGCAAGCCATGGCCGAGACCATTTTCAGCAAGATCATCAGGCGGGAAATTCCCGCCGACATCGTCTACGAAGACGACATCAGCCTCGTGTTCAAGGACATCAACCCCCAGGCGCCGGTGCACCTGCTGATTATTCCGAAAAAGGAAATCGCCACTATCAACGACATCAGCAGGGAAGACCGGGAGCTGATCGGACATCTGTACTGGCTCGCGGGTGAACTGGCCCGGGACATGGGCTTTGCTGACGACGGCTACCGTACCGTGATGAACTGTGGTGAAAATGCCGGCCAGACGGTTTTCCACATTCATCTGCATCTGTTGGCGGGCAAGCCCCTGGGCTGGCCGCCCTACACCGACCGGATGAAGCAGGCCTGACACCCCGGGCGGCCGCCCGATGCAGAGAAACACGCTGTGAAGAACGACTGTCATTACCATCCGGCTGCACCCGCCAAATGGGTTTGCAGCGACTGCCAGATCCATTATTGCCAAAGCTGCATGCCGGACGCGGACCCGCGCCGGCAGCACGGGCTTTGTCCGCATTGCGGCCGGGCCATGCGCTATCTGGGCGCCGCCACCGAAGCAGAGCCTTTCTGGCAGCGGCTGTCGGCGTTTTTCCGCTATCCGTTCCATCGGGACCCACTGATGGTCGTCGCCTTCTGCACCCTGGTGCCCATGTTTCTGGGCCCGGGGCTGTTCGGCTTACTGGTTTTTATCTTTCTGGCGCTGGTGCTTTTTAAGTACACCTACGCGGTGATCCGGCACACCGCCGAAGGCCATATGAAGCCACCACCGGTGTCCACGGCCTGGTCCGGGCAGGGGTTTGCCATCGGCATCCAGCAGATGGTGGTCTTTATCGCCATGGCCCTGCTGGTTGGTTTTTCGGTTGCCATGCTGGGCCCGATTCCGGGACTGGTGGTTGGCGCTCTGGTGGTGCTCGCCCTGCCGGCGTCCATTATGGTGCTGGCCATGGAGAACTCGGTGTTCCCGGCGCTGAACCCGATGAATCTGATGCGCCTGATCACCGCCATCGGCTGGCCCTACTTTCTGCTGTATGGCTTTCTGATTCTGATGACCATGGCCTCCGGTGCCGCCCAGGACTTTGCGGTAACTCATATGGAGCCGGTGCTGGCCCAGCCGCTGGCGGGGTTTCTCAACAGTACCTATATGCTGATCCTGTTCCATATGCTCGGCTACCTGCTGTTTCAGTATCAGCAGGAACTGGGCTTTGCCAGTGATTACCAGGATGAGCAAGGCCAGGCGGACCCGCAACGGGATCGCAGCCGTCGCATCGATGCGGATATTGACATGAGCCTGAAGGAGGGAAACTACAACCGGGTGTCCGGCATACTGGAGGAATCTCTCAAGCGCGACCCGGACAACCCGGTACGGCTTGAGCAACTCTACCGGTTGGCGGCGGCCCGGAATGACTGGAAAACCCTGAACGCGCACCAGGGCAAGCTGTTACAGTGGACCGTCGCCCTTCGCCGGCACCAGGAGCTGAAAACCCTCCTCGCTCTGCTACGCCAGCAGGACCCGGAGTTTCAGCCGTCGGATCCGGAGCAGACGGTGGCCTGCGCCGAACTGTTGTTCCTGCAACAGGAACCGAAAGCCGCCCTGCAGCTATTGAAAGACTTCCATAAACGCTTCCCGTCAAATGAGCAGATTGCACCTGCCTATATTCTGGCCGCCCGGGCGCTGGCCAACGGCTTCGGGCAATGGGAAAAGGCCATCAGCTTCCTCAGGTTCGCCACCAAAAGCACTGACGACCCGGCCACGAAGGAAACCATTGCCATCTACCTGGCCCAGGCCGAAAAGCAGGAACCTCTGAAAGGCCCCAGAGCCACCTTCCTGCAGGCTAACGAAGGCAATCGTGCGGGAATAATAAAACAGACATGATGCTGTTGGCGATCAAAGCTTCTCGCACCAGAATCCCGGTAGAGGTTACCCTCTAATGAAGAGAGCCATTTCACTTACCACAATATTTTTGCCGCTCTCAGCCTCAGCGGAAATAGTGGATAAAGTCGCTTCATACCCTTCGATGTGGGGGATATCGATTCTCGCCAGTTTCGTTATTGCCACACTCAGTTACTGGAAACCCGGGTTTGTTATTCTGGCCATTGTCGTGTCTTTCTTTCTAGGGGCCAGCTATTTAGATATGGTACTGGACGAGCATTTTCGGAGGCTGATTATTTCTGAAATGGGAGCGGGCTATCTCGTCTCCGGTTTTTTCTCGGCAGGATTGGTGCTGGCGGCTTCAGTGGTAGCAGTTCTGTTACGAAAGAAACGGCGAGGAACCCTCCGGGCGGACGTCTGATATCTCGCCCGGAGAGCAGGAACGCCGGCGTCAGAAGCCCTTCAGGCTGGCTACACGGTCGGCGTGGTAGCGGAAGTCACCCAGCAATAGCTGCACCGGGCGGGCGCGCTTCATGAACAGGCCGATATCGAACTCATCGGTCATGCCCATACCGCCGTGGAGCTGAACCCCTTCGTTGGTCACCAGCTCGGCCACCTGGCTGGCCTTGGCCTTGGCGGCGCTGGCCAGCAGGGAAGCCTGGTCGTCGCCGGCATCCAGAGCCATAAAGGCCTTGAGCACCATGGACTTGACCTGCTCCAGCTCGCTCCACATATGAGC
>CAYMQO010000220.1:0-4235 GCA_964392405.1 uncultured Marinobacter sp. | reverse complement strand
CTACCGCACCTACCACGGCTGCGCCATGCCCATCCACAGCCAGCTGGCCAGCATCACCGCCTGGCAGGACGAAGACCACGTAAAGGAAAACCGCGCCGCCTACCGGGCCAAATTCGAAGCCGTCGTGCCGCTGCTACAGCAGGTAATGAACGTGGATTTCCCGGATGCCGGGTTCTACCTCTGGCCGAAGACACCCTTCAGCGACGAACAGTTCGCCCGGGACCTTTCCGCCCGGCAGAATGTACACGTACTGCCGGGGCGCTACCTGTCGCGCACCATCGACGGCTACAACCCCGGCGAAAACCGCGTACGCATGGCCCTGGTAGCGCCACTGGAGGAGTGTGTCGAGGCAGCGGAGCGCATAGTGTGTTTTTTCAAAGAGTACTGATATTTGCCACGGATCAGTCTTTCCCGTGTGATTCCGTGGCCAGCAAAGAAGGGTTTAAACATGAAACTATACGGCATCAAGAATTGCGACACCGTCAAAAAGGCCCGCAAGTGGCTGGACGAGAACGGCGTCGCCTATGAATTTCACGACTTCAGGAAAGACGGCCTGGACGACGCAGTACTGGCCCGCTGGGAAGACGCCATCGGCTGGGAAACCCTGATCAACAAGCGGGGCACGACCTGGCGCAAACTGCCCGAGGAACAACGGGAAGGCATCAACGCCCAGACCGCCCGGGAGATCATGCTGGACAACCCGTCCATCATTAAACGGCCGGTTGTGGAGCGCGACAGCCAGGTCAGCGTCGGCTTTAACGAGGATGAGTGGGTATCCCGCTTCACCCGCTGATGAATCACCGCTAAAACACCCGGCTGGGAGGCTGGGCATGCAAACATCAAACAAGGGGAATAGCAGATGAGCTTCGCATTCGGAATTGGCATCGGCAGCCAGAACCACCAGGGCGAGTGGCTGGAGGTGTTCTACCAACAGCCCATCCTGATGCCAGACCGCGACCTGCTGGAAGTGGTCGCCCACACGCTGGACTACCAGGGCGGCAATCAGGCCATCGAAGCCACTGCCGGACAGCTCAAGGCCTTCGCTGAAGCGCTCAGATCCACCAGCCACACGGAACAGGCCCTGCTGGCCCAGAAGGCCGCGGACAGCGACCGGCCGGTCGCCATCACCATCCTGGAAACCGACGACACCGCCAGCAGCACGCCGGAGGTGTATTTAAAGCTGCATCTGCTTTCCCACCGGCTGGTCAAACCCAACGGCATTAACCTGAACGGCATTTTCAGCCTGCTGCCGAACGTGGCCTGGACCGGAGATGGCGCGATCGACCTGCGGGAACTGCCCGAGCGACAACTACAGGCTCGCCTGAAGGGGCGCACCCTGGAAGTGAAATCGGTGGACAAGTTCCCGCCCATGGTCGACTACGTTGTGCCCTCCGGCGTCCGCATTGCCGACACCGCCCGGGTTCGCCTGGGGGCCTACGTGGGTGAAGGCACCACGGTCATGCACGAGGGCTTTATCAACTTCAACGCCGGTACCGAAGGCACCAGCATGATCGAAGGCCGGGTTTCTGCCGGCGTGATGATCGGCAAGGGCTCCGATCTTGGCGGCAGCAGCTCTACCATGGGCACGCTGTCGGGCGGCGGCAATATCGTTATCTCCGTCGGTGAAAACTGCCTGCTGGGGGCGAACGCCGGCATCGGCATCCCGCTGGGGGATCGCTGCACCGTGGAAGCTGGCCTCTATATTACGGCGGGAACCAAGGTGGCATTACTGGACGTTGATAACAAAATCATTGAAGTCATCAAGGCCCGCGACCTGGCCGGCAAACCAGACCTGCTGTTCCGCCGCAACAGCCAGACCGGGGCTGTGGAATGCAAGACGAACGTCAGTGCCATTGAGCTGAACACCGTGCTGCACGCGAACAATTAAGGTAACCGGGCCACGGCATCCCTGGCCCTCACCACCACATCGAGAACCCCTATGACCCTGTCCCCCACCGTAGAACTCGCGATGGACCTGATCCGTCGTCCGTCGATAACGCCAAATGACGCCGGCTGTCAGGAACTGATGATGTCCCGGCTGGCTCCGCTGGGGTTCGTGGGGGAAAACCTGCGCTTTGGCGAGACTGATAACCTCTGGGCCAGGCGTGGCGCAGACGGACCAGTGCTGGCGTTTGCGGGGCATACTGATGTGGTTCCCCCCGGCCCTGAGAAAAACTGGCGTTATGCGCCTTTTGAACCGGTGATTCAGGACGGCCATCTTTACGGCCGGGGCGCTGCAGATATGAAGGGCAGCCTGGCGGCGTTCGTGACTGCCTGTGAAAGGTTTCTGGAAAATCACCCGGCTCACCGGGGTTCCATTGCCCTGCTGATTACCAGCGATGAGGAAGGCCCCGCACAGGATGGCACTGTGAAGGTGATTGAAACGCTGGAAAGGCGCAACGAAAAAATCGACTGGTGCCTGATCGGCGAGCCTTCCAGTACCGGGCAAGTGGGGGACGTCATCAAGAACGGCCGTCGGGGCTCACTCCATGGCTATCTGACGGTTTATGGCGTTCAGGGGCATGTGGCCTATCCCCATCTCGCGGAGAACCCCGTACACCGGGCTGCGCCGGCGCTGGATGCCCTGGCCAATGAGTTCTGGGACAACGGAAATGACTTCTTTCCGCCCACCACCTTCCAGATCACCAAAGTGGAAGCGGGCACCGGCAGTAACGTGATTCCTGGCGAGCTGGCGGTTCACTTCAACTTCCGCTACTGCACCGAAAACACGGCGGAAAGCCTGGAAGAGCGGGTTGTCGCTATTCTCAACCGTTTTGAGCTGAACTACGAGCTGGACTGGCACCTCAGCGGCCGGCCCTTCCTGACGGACCGTGGGGCGTTGGTCACTGCCACGCAGAACGCCATACGCCGGGTTACCGGTCGCGAGACGGAGTTATCCACCACTGGCGGAACGTCTGACGGGCGGTTTATTGCGCCGACCGGGGCACAGGTGGTGGAGCTGGGGCCTTTGAACGCGACGATTCACAAGGTGAATGAGTGCGTTTCGGTGGAAGACCTGGACGTTCTTTCGGCGATTTATGAGCAGGTTTTGGTGGAGTTGCTGGGGTAGCCTGTGGGAGGCCTGGCTTCAAGAAGCGTTGGCCACGGACGGGCCCGGAAAAGATAAAGCAAAAACAGAAAGCTACGGGCTACCGGTTAAGGCAGGTAGCCCGTGGCTTTTTTAGTCCAGGGTTGAGACGTTATCCGCCTGCAGACCCTTGGACGCCTCAACTACGTCGAAGCGCACAGTCTGGCCCTGGCGCAGTACCCGACGGCCGCGGCCGCGGATGGCGCGGAAGTGTACGAAGACTTCGTCGCCACTTTCACGAACGATAAAGCCAAAGCCTTTCTTCACGTTGAACCACTTAACGGTGCCCTCTTCTTCACCTTCGGGACCGTAGTCTTCATCGTCGTCGTCATCCATATCGTCATCGGCGGCGCCATAGCCAGAATGGCTCTGGTTATGGCCGGCTGTCTGACGGGATGCCCGGGCAGGTTTACGCTCACTGACCATAATGGCCAGCACACCCACAATGGCGAACAACACAAAGGTAATAATATAAGCAACAACCCCCTGGACACTGCCCAGGACAAACTGCGGACTGTCGGCTACAGCGCTGTTACCTGCTACGGAAAGAATATACAGAACTTCCGGCGACGTACTGGAAAGGATAAAGCCAAGAACCAGCGGGGCGAGAACCGCGACCAGTACCGCTGACAGAATTGCTCTTGCTGGATTACGCATGAGTACAACGAACTCCGTAAAATCATTGTTAAGGTTTATGGAATAACTTTATTCACCGGACACACGTCAAAACCCGACACCCCGGTAGATAAAGCGGGCATAATAGCAGATTAATGACAAACCTGACCAAAGTGTTACACAGAATGGCG
The DNA here is from genome assembly GCA_964392405.1 of uncultured Marinobacter sp. Lineage (GTDB taxonomy): Bacteria > Pseudomonadota > Gammaproteobacteria > Pseudomonadales > Oleiphilaceae > Marinobacter. The sequence goes on along the minus strand of CAYMQO010000220.1, from coordinate 341 downwards.
AATACAGACACACTTGCGACAGAAAAGCTTCAGGCAAGACTGGATGAACTGGAAACCCGGCTCGCCTTTCAGGACGAACTGATCAATACCCTGTCTGATCAGCTGGCCCGGCAGGAGCTGGATATCCGAAAACTCTGGGAAGCCAAACAGCACCTGAACAAGCAACTGCTGGAAATTGCACCGTCCAATATCAGACGGGAAGACGAAGAAACGCCGCCACCCCACTACTAAGCCTGTTAGCTCTCAATAACAGCAATTGCGGCCGGCTCAGTTCCACACCACCAATTGCTCACCCCGGTGGTCCAGGCGCCACCACTTTTCGTCCTCCACCGGATCGCCTT
>CAYMQO010000219.1:0-4239 GCA_964392405.1 uncultured Marinobacter sp. | reverse complement strand
TGACCGACGAGCACAAGGTTGCCACCCCGGGTAACTGGGAGCGCGGCGACGACGTGGTCATCGTTCCGTCCCTGCAGGACGAGGAAGAAATCAAACAGCGCTTCCCGAAAGGCTACACCGCTGTGAAGTCCTACCTGCGCATGACTCCGGACCCCAAGGCCAACTGGTCTGGTGAGTAAGGTAACGGCTTGCCCATCTGCACCACCAGGATGACAAGCGTTGAAGAAATAGAAAAAGCCGGCGAGGGAAAACCTCGCCGGCTTTTTCCAGTCAGTGCCCCGTCCTGAATAAGGTTTACATCTGCTCCAAGACGAAACACTGATCAGGGTCTGTTCAAGATTAAGTCCTGCGGATTGACTTCCGGGAATGGATATTTTTCCCGAGCGTATAGAGACGCATCCCCACCTAAGCTGTCCAGCATCACCAGGGCATCCTGAACTCCCCCTTTGGCAGCCAGCTCGTAATGGGCTCGCGCTTTTTCTTTGTCGCGCTTCTCATCCAGAATAGGGTAGTTATAAAACTCCCCGAGATAGTATTCTGCAGGGGCGTAGCCCTCTAAAGCAGCTTTGTTCAGCAACTCAAACGCGTGATCAGCATCTTCGGGAGAAACATCCCCTGGAAGACCGGCCAATTCGATGGCATACGCCACTCGAGCAACATTGTCGCCACCTTCAGCAGCACGCTTATAGTACTCGAGATAACTGCCGTCTCCGTCGTATACTTCTATGCTTAAAAGGTACCCTAAAGCTAAGGTGCTCTTAAGACTGCCTAGCTCTTGGGCGGACTCAAATGTTTCGAGCGCTCGGTCGACCAGTCCTGAGAAATACAAGAGACGACCTTGATAGAATTTAGCGTCAGCGGATACAGCGCCGCCATGTTCAAGGTAAGCTTCGCAGGCGTCGAAGCTTTTCTGAACCTCAATGCTATTATCCTGACCGACCACCATATCTAACGGCTTTGAACAGTCCTCGCCTACCGCCGCGGTCTCAACGGTTGATGAGCAACCATTCAATGTCAGCAAAAAAGCCAGCAAAAGAGGATTAGAGCGGGATAAAGCGCCCATTCAGTAAATTCCCTCTTCAATGCGATTCATCTTCCACGCCTCACATTCCCGGGCAAAAGCCACGAACTCCCCTCTCCGCTGTAACAACTGCCGTTTCATTTCCACCAGTCGTCCAATAATATCCGCGAGTAACATTTCGATTCGATCGCCACGGAGATCAATCGCACGCATGTTGGTTTCATAACGAAGCACCTCTCGTTCGAATCCTCTCAAACGCGAAGTGATATTTTTGATCATCCGGTCGTAGTCATTGTTTCTTTCGGCTCTCTCAAGAGAAACTCTCCATTCATCGGCTTTGCGACGGTTAATCTCGAACTGACTCCGCGCTCGAGCAATAGCTCTTGCCTCTATATCTGCGCTGACCGCTCCAATTTCCTTCAAAACAGAAAGAAGTTCGTCTATTCCTTCAACTTCTGATAGCGGTATGGCCCGGATGCAATAGCGGGTGAAATCGGCACTAGTGATCAAGTCTTCCTGAAGAACCTTCTGGGCTTCCTCGAAACGCGCTTGGTATTCGAATACGCTCACAGCCAATTGCGAAATTTCAGGCTCAATTACTGATAATGCAGCAGGCCCATGTGACATGTTTTCAGTGGCGTAGTCGGTAAGCTTTTGCAGTGCAACACGTTTTGCTGTGTCAAGAATCGGCTTGATTAACATGACTGTCTCCTTGTCGTGTTATGGCTGGATTAGTTCTATATGAGTTTCGAGCTGCTCCTATCGCTGAGCAAAATCTACCAAAGAGATCCCAGCTTTATTGAGACAGGGGTCTCAGTCGAGCCTATCCGACTGAGACCCCTGAGCAATTCAGAAAGCCGGAACAACCGCACCTTCGTACTTCTCTTCAATAAACTGACGCACTTCCTCAGACGCCAGCGCCGCGGCCAGCTTCTGCATGGCGTCGGAATCCTTGTTGTCCGGACGGGCCACCAGGATGTTCACATAGGGTGAATTGGCGCCTTCGATAACCAACGCATCCTCAGCCGGGTTCAGGCCCGCTTCCAGGGCGTAGTTGGTATTGATCAGCGCTACGTCTACCTGATTCAGGATACGGGGCAAGGTAGCAGCTTCCAGCTCCTTGAAGTCCAGGTTCTTAGGGTTCTCGGCAATATCCCGCGGAGTTGCGGTGATCTTGCTTTCATCCTTCAGCTTGATCAGACCTGCTTCCTGCAGCAGCAACAGCGCGCGACCGCCGTTGGTGGGGTCGTTCGGAATGGCAACAGTGGCGCCATCGGCAAGCGCATCCAGGGAATCAATCTTCTGGGAGTAAGCCCCAAACGGCTCAACATGAACCCCGGTCACCGTCGTCAGATCAGTGCCGCGGCCGCTATTGAACTCATCCAGATACGGCTGGTGCTGGAAAAAGTTCGCGTCCATCCGCTTCTGCGCCACCTGAACGTTAGGCTGAACGTAATCCGTGAACACCTTGATCTGCAGATCCACGCCGTTTTCCTTCAGCGTCGGCTGAATGAATTCCAAAATCTCCGCATGGGGCACCGCAGTCGCCGCAATAGAAAGCGCCTCATCCGCCTGAGCGACTGAAAACGCTGCAAACGCCGTCAAACCAACAATCGTTTTCTTGAAATTCATAACCCAACTCCTGATCAAGAATAAAAGATCCAACAAAAAACTATCCAGAACTATCACGAGCCCAAGGAGTCTTCCGGCTGAGGGGGCTTTCCCGGACCCTGGAGCGCCAGGGATGGCGCGACGGAGCCCTACACGGACGTACTCGCGGGCGTGTCCGGGAAAGCCCCCTCAGCCGGAAGGCTCATGCACCAAAGGCAAGTGTTCCTCTCAACAAGCTCCAGAGGCCAGAAAATCCCAGCTAAACCAACCAATCACCTGCGACTAAAATACAGGACGAGCCGATCCCCAAGCATCTGCAACAACTGCACAAACACCACCAGCAACGCCACAGTAATCACCATAACGTCCGTCTGGAACCGCTGATAACCAAACCGAATCGCCAGATCACCAAGACCGCCGCCGCCCACCACGCCAGACATGGCCGCGTAAGACACCAGCGTAATCGCCGTCACCGTAATCCCCGCAATAATACCCGGCAAGGCCTCCGGCAAAAGCGCCCCGAAAATAATCTGCCGGACATTCGCCCCCATCGCCTGAGTCGCCTCAATAATGCCCCGATCCACTTCCCGCAACGACGTCTCCACCAGCCGCGCAAAAAACGGCGCGCCACCGGCCACCAGCGGCGGAATCGCCCCCGCCACCCCCAGCGACGTACCGATGATCATCACGGTCACCGGAATCATCACAATCAGCAGAATGATAAACGGCACCGAACGTAAAACGTTCACGATAAAGGAAAGGATAGCGTAGGCCACCGGTTGCTCCAGCAACTGGCGCTTGCCAGTGAGAAACAGCAGCACGCCAACCGGCAGACCGATCAACACACTGAACAGCAGCGACAGGCCCACCATCACCAGGGTATCCCAGCTGGCCCAGCCGATTTCCACCCAGTCAACGTTCGTCAGCAGCGCATCCATCAGCGTACCACCTCCACATGCACATCAGCCGCCTCAAACTCGGCCATGGCCTGCTCCTGGTCTCCGCCGATCAATGACAGGGTCAACTGGCCGTATGGGGTGTCCTTGATATGGTCAATACGACCGGAAAGAATGCTGAAATCCACACCCGACGCCCGCGCCACCCGACCCAGCAGCGGCTGGTAGGTCGCTTCACCGCGGAAGGTCAGACGCAGCACCCGGCCGGGGGCATGCTCAAGATCCTCCTGCAGCTCATCGCGATCGATATTTTCGCTTTCAAACACGAAATCCCGGGTCGTCGGATGCTGCGGATGTAGAAACACATCCGTCACCGGACCCATCTCTACAATGCGGCCCCCGTCCATGACGGCAACCCGGTCGCAGATTCGGCGCACCACATCCATTTCGTGAGTAATCAGAACAATGGTCAGCCCCAGCTCCCGGTTGATCTCCGCCAGCAAACGCAGCACCGACTGGGTAGTTTGCGGATCAAGCGCACTGGTCGCCTCATCACACAGCAGAATACTGGGCCGGCAGGCCAGCGCCCGGGCAATGCCCACTCGCTGCTTCTGCCCACCAGAAAGTTGTGAAGGGTATTTTGTGCCCTGATCCGAAAGACTGACCAGCTCCAGCAACTCCGCCACCCGTGCCCGGATCTCGGCCTTGGAA
>CAYMQO010000218.1:0-4239 GCA_964392405.1 uncultured Marinobacter sp. | reverse complement strand
GTCACCTTGCGCGGCGGCTTGTTGTTGCGGTCCCGGGTCCACACCTCAACATGAATTTTCATGGAGCTGCGGCCGATATCCACCAGCTCGCAGTAACAGCCCACCTGCGCGCCAATGCGTAAAGGCGAGAGAAACTCCATCCGGTCCATCGCCACCGTCGCGTTGCGGCCCTGGGATACCCGGCCGGCCAGAGTACCGGCAGCGGTATCCATCTGCTGCACCAGCCATCCGGCGTAGACATCGCCGTTGGCATTGGTGTCGCCAGGCAGGGGCACTACCTGAATCATCAGCTCGCCGCGGGGTGCGGGCCGGTCGTCGTCATAGTCTGTCATTTCACACTACCTGTGTTGTTGTTTGCTGAGCATGGTATTCATCGTGAATAAGGGTGCAAGTGAATTCGGCCTGTTATCCGGAAATAATTTCAGCAGGTGTAACAGAGTTGTCATAGACTGACCTTAGTCTGCCCTCATCGGATAACCCGAAACCAATAACCCGATGGAGACACGACGTGATGAAACTGAAGACCGCTATTGCCAGTATTGCTGTGGCAGGCAGCCTCGCAGCCCTCGCCACTCCGGCCATGGCCCGGGACACCATTAGCATTGTCGGTTCCTCAACCGTTTATCCTTTTGCGACCGTTGTCGCTGAGCGTTTTGGCCGTAACACGGATTTCCCCACGCCCAAGCTGGAGTCCACCGGTTCTGGTGGCGGTCTTAAACTCTTCTGTGAAGGCGTCGGCACGGTTCACCCCGATATCTCCAACGCTTCCCGCCGCATGAAGAAGTCCGAGTTCGATCTGTGTCAGCGCAATGGCGTTGAAGACATTACCGAAATTCGCATTGGTGCGGACGGTATTGTCATCGCCCACTCCAAAGACGCGGAAAAGATGGATCTGTCCCTGGATCAGATCTTCCTGGCACTGGCCAGGGAAGTGCCCAACCCGGATGGCAGCAATGAGCTGGTCGCCAACCCGTACCAGACCTGGAGCGAAATCGACCCCAGCCTGCCGGACATTGAAATCAGTGTAATGGGGCCGCCGCCGACTTCCGGTACCCGCGATGCCTTTGTGGAAATCGCCATGGAAGGAGGCTGTAAGCAGTTTGATGTCATCGCCAGGCTGGAAGAGGACGATGAAGACCGCTTCAAGAGTGTCTGTCACAGTATGCGTGAAGACGGGCCGTTTATCGAAGCAGGCGAAAACGATAACCTGATCGTCCAGCGTCTGGCTCGCGACAAGGATATCCTCGGCATCTTTGGTTACAGCTTCCTGATGGAAAACAGTGGTCAGATTCAAGCGGTCACGATTGATGGTGTCGAGCCGACGCCGGAGAACATCTCTGCTGAAGACTATCCGGTGGCACGTTCACTGTTCTTCTATATCAAGAAAGCCCACGTTGGTGTTGTGCCAGGTATCGAAGAGTACGTGGCTGAGTTCACCAACGAAGGCGCCTGGGGCGACAACGGCTATCTGGTCGATGTAGGCCTGATTCCCAACCCGCGTAGTGAGCGTGTGGAAATCGCCAAGCGCGCCAGGAACCTGGAGCCGATGACCGGAAACGAGCTGTAATCGACAGCCAGGTTGCATAAAACCGATGAAAGAGGGGAGCGCGGACCGGGTGTCCGCGTTCCTGCTATTGCAAGACTTTGGATAAGAACACCCGTTTCAAAAACAGACAGGCGTCCACGCCTGCAGTATTAAACGCGTCATTAAACAAACTCAGAGACTGATATGCAGACGGCAAATCTACTTCCTCTGGTTCTGATCCTGGCAGCCGTAGCTTTCTGGCTGTCGTTTCAGCGTTCCAGAGCCGTCGCGGCGCCCCTTGGTGGCGTCCGGCATCTGAAAGCCCTGCCTACCCATTACGCTGCCCGCGCTGCCTTATGGAGTGCCATCCCCGGTCTGGTCCTGCTGGGTCTGTGGGCCGGCTTTGAAGGTAAGGTCATTCACGGCATTGTGATGGCGTCCCTGCCGGAAGGCATGGCACCGGACTCTCCCGGCAAGGCCAGCCTGTTGTTTACCCAGATCAGCAACGTCGCCCGGGGTAGTCTCAACCCGGATCTTGCGCCGGAGGCTGTGGTGCAGGCGGCGGCCCTGCTTGAGAACCTGCGGGAACAGAGCCAGCTCTTCAAGACCCTGTTGGTCATTCTGGTCACCGTGCTGGGCGCCGCGCTTGCCTGGTTCCGGGTCGCCCCTCACGTGAACGCCCGCAACAGTGTCGAAGCGACCCTGCAGCGGATTTTTTTCGTCTGTGCGGCGGTGGCGGTACTGACCACCCTGGGCATTGTGTTTTCGGTCATTTTCGAAACCGTCCGCTTCTTCGGCCGGGTGCCCATCACCGACTTCCTGTTTGGTACCAGCTGGAGCCCGCAAACGGCACTGCGCCCTGATCAGGTCGGGGCCGATGGTGCGTTTGGTGTTATTCCGCTGTTTACCGGCACCCTGCTGATATCAGTTATCGCGTTGCTGGTGGCGGTTCCCACCGGTCTGATGTCTGCCATCTATCTGTCGGAGTACGCCGGCAAACGGGCGCGTTCCGTTATCAAGCCGTTGCTGGAGTTGCTGGCGGGTATTCCCACCGTGGTGTACGGCTTCTTCGCCGCATTAACGGTGGCGCCGTTTATCCGTGACCTGGCTGAGAGCATCGGCCTTACCGCATCGTCCCAGAGCGCGTTGGCTGCCGGCCTGGTCATGGGCATCATGATCATCCCGTTTGTGTCCTCACTGTCGGATGACGTTATCAACGCCGTGCCCCAGAGCCTTCGGGACGGCTCCCTCGCCCTCGGCGCGACCCAGTCGGAAACCATGAAAAAAGTGATCTTTCCGGCGGCTCTGCCTGGCATCATGGGGGGTGTTCTGCTGGCGGCTTCCCGGGCCATTGGCGAGACCATGATCGTGGTGATGGCGGCGGGCCTGGCGGCTAACCTGACGGCAAATCCGCTGGAGTCAGTGACCACGGTCACCGTGCAGATTGCCACGCTGCTGGTCGGCGACCAGGAGTTTAACAGCGCCAAGACACTCTCTGCGTTTGCGCTGGGTATGCTGCTATTTATCGTCACCCTGGCCCTGAACGTGATCGCCCTGAAAGTTGTCCGGAAATATCGGGAGCAGTATGAGTAACTCAACGCCCCAGGCGGAGCTGGTCCGCCGTTCGCTCAAGCGCCGCTACCGCAAGGAACGGCGCTTCCGCCTCTACGGCATGATTGCGGTTGCGATTGCGCTGCTGTCTCTGCTCATCCTGTTTGCCGACATTATCCAGAAAGGGCATACCGGGTTTCTGAAAACCACCATTACCCTGGACGTCGAGCTGGATGGTGAGCTTATGTACCTCACCGACCCGACGGACCGGGACGAAATGGCAATGGCGGACTTTACAGCGCCCATTCTGGCGGCACTGAAAAGCCACTTCCCGGATGTGGAAGGCCGGGCAGCGGAGCGGGAACTGGCGCGTCTGGTGGGCACCTACGCGGCCACCGACCTGAGGGATCTGCTGCGGGCGGAGCCGGCACTGCTGGGAACGACTCAGACGCTGGAATTCCTCGCCCATGATATGGTCTCAGTCTACGTCAAGCACGCAGACAACCCCCGCTATACCGTGCGGTTATCCGACCAGCAGAAGCAATGGGTGGATGAGCTGCGGGCCAGGGGAGTGATCGACACCAGCTTTAATGATGTTCTGTTCCAGAATGGCGACTCCAGGGAGCCCGCTAACGCCGGCGTCCTCGGCGCCATCGTGGGCTCCATGCTGACCATGCTGGTGACACTGGTGCTGTCGTTTCCGGTGGGTGTTGCCGCTGCAATCTATCTGGAAGAGTTTGCGCCCCGCAACCGGCTGACGGACTTTATTGAGGTCAACATCAATAACCTGGCGGCGGTACCGTCCATTATCTTCGGCCTGTTGGGGCTGGCGGTGCTTATCGGGGCGTTTGGCATGCCCCGTTCAGTGCCGGTGGTCGGGGGGCTGGTGCTGGCGCTGATGACGGTGCCCACCATCATCATCTCGAGCCGGGCGGCCATCAAGAGCGTGCCGCCGTCGATCCGGGAAGCCGCAGAAGGCATCGGCGCTTCCCGTATGCAGGTGGTTCTGCACCATGTGCTACCCCTGGCCATGCCCGGCATGCTGACCGGGTCCATTATTGGTATGGCCCAGGCCCTGGGGGAAACCGCACCCCTGCTGCTGATCGGCATGGTGGCGTTTATTGTCGACATTCCGGATGGGCTGTTCGACGCGGCCACGGTAC
>CAYMQO010000217.1:0-4299 GCA_964392405.1 uncultured Marinobacter sp. | reverse complement strand
CCCAGGCCCCGTTCGCCCAGTCCTCGTTTCTTAGCCGCCATGATTGTCGTCAGTTATCCACAGTGAAGAATTCGTCGGTGACGTATCGGTGATAGGTTACAGGCAGGGTGTGATGGTTGCACCCGCTTGATAGCTGTGCTCTATGTTACACGGCCACCGGAATAGCACAAACCTGCTCAGACCGCCACGCTGCCCGAAGCCTTGCGACTGCCGTGGCGCCGGACCATCTCACCGGCCAGTGCCAGGTAAGCCACCGCGCCCTTGGACGTGCGGTCGTATTTCAGCGCTGGTAACCCGTAACTGGGCGCTTCCGCCAGCCGCACGTTGCGGGGAATGACTGCCTTGTAGACTTTGTCCCCGAAGTATTCCGACAGCTGCGCCGAGACGTCCAGCGTCAGGCTGTTGCGGGGATCGTACATGGTGCGCAGTATGCCCTCGATCTGCAGATTGGGATTGACCGTTTCCTGAATCTGCTGAATCGTGTTCATCAGGGCCGCCAGACCTTCCAGCGCGTAGTATTCACACTGCATGGGGATCAGCACGGTATCCGCCGACGAGAGTGCGTTGACGGTTAACAGGTTCAGGGATGGCGGACAGTCGATCAACACGTAATCATAGTTGTCCCGGACCCCGTTCAGGCACAGGCGCAGACGGTGCTCGCGGCCGATCTCATTCATCAGCTCCACTTCCGCCGCGGTCAGATCGCCGTTGGCTGGCAACAGATCAAAACCGCCATTCTCTACTGCGACAATGACCTCGGGGGCGGTCGCCCGCTTGGTGAGCAGGTCGTAGCCGGAGAGCTGCACGCCGTTCTTGTCGATTCCACTGCCCATGGTGGCGTTGCCCTGGGGGTCCATGTCCACCAGCAGGACACGGCGCCGGGTTGCAGCCAGTGAGGCGGCCAGATTGACACAGGTGGTGGTCTTGCCAACCCCGCCCTTCTGGTTGGTCACGGCGATCACGCGAGCCATGGCTAGCCTCCTGTTGTGGAATCCTGTGGTGCAGACATCCGGCTGATCACCAGCAGATGGCGTTCACCGTCACGGCCCGGATAATCGAGGGCATGGTACTCCGCCAGTTGCCAGTGTGCCGGCAGGGATGACACTTCATCATCCGGGAACTGGCCTTTCATGGCAAGGAACTGGCCCTTATCGGACAGCAACTGATCGCACCAGGTCACCAGATTTGCCAGCGCGGTAAACGCACGGCTGGAAATCTGCTCGAATGGCTGCGATGGCTGGCAGTCCTCGGCACGACCGTGGATGACTTCAACATTGTCCAGCCCCAACTCCAGTTTGCACTGGGTCAGAAAGCGGGTTTTCTTGCTGTTGCTGTCCAGCAGGGTGAACTGTCGCCCGGGGCAGGCAATCGCCAGCGGGATGCCCGGCAAGCCGCCGCCGGCGCCGACATCCAGGATGCGATCGGCCGTAAGGAACGGCATCAGCGTCAGGCTGTCCAGCAACTGACGGGGCACCATCTGGCGGGGTTCCCGCACGGCGGTCAGGTTGTAGGCGCGGTTCCACTTATTCAGCAGGGCCAGAAACGCCAGCAATTGTTGTTGCTGGTCGGCGGATAACGCCAGGCCCATACCGGCGATTCCTTCAGACAGCTGCCGCTGCCAGAGTGATTCATTCATGTCCTGTCCGTCAGGCCGACTGCTTGCGGAGCAGATCCCGCTTTTTCAGGTGCACCAGCAGCTGGGAAATGGCTGCCGGGGTGACACCCTGGATGCGCGACGCCTGAGCGATGGTCTCCGGCCGTACTTCCTTGAGCTTCTGGCGGATTTCATTGGATAGACCACCTACCGTGTCAAAGTCCAGATCGTCCGGCAGGCGGGTTTCTTCATTGCGCCGCAGCCGCTCAATCTCATCTTCCTGCCGGGAGATGTAGCCTTCGTATTTAATCTCGATTTCCACCTGCTGCTCAACCGCCTCAGGCCCGGCGCGCTCACCGCCAATTTCGGCAATGCTGGCATAGCTGATTTCAGGCCGGCGCAGCAGATCCGCCAGGGTATTGTCCCGATTCATGGGCTGGCGCAGGTAACGATCAGCAATAGCTGATTGCGCCGTATTGGGATGGACCCGCGTGGTTTCCAGCCGCTGCCGCTCGGCGGCGATGGCATCCCGCTTTTCGTTGAACTGGCGCCAGCGGGCCTCGTCCACCAGCCCCAGCTGATGGCCGGTTTCGGTCAGCCTCAGATCCGCATTGTCTTCCCGCAGGATCAGCCGGTATTCAGCACGACTGGTGAACATGCGATAGGGCTCCGAGGTGCCCATGGTGATCAGGTCGTCCACCAGCACACCGATATAGGCCTGATCCCGGCGCGGGTACCAGGGCTCCCGCTCCTGAGCCTGAAGTGCCGCGTTGAGACCGGCCAGCAGACCCTGGGCGCCGGCTTCTTCATAGCCGGTGGTACCATTAATCTGGCCGGCGAAATACAGGCCGCCAATGAATTTGGTTTCCAGCGTATGGCGCAGATCCTGGGGGTTCAGGTAATCGTACTCAATGGCGTAACCCGGCCGGGTGATATGGGCATTTTCGAAGCCGGGAATGGAGCGCACGGCTGCCAGCTGGATATCAAACGGCAGACTGGTGGAAATGCCGTTGGGATAGAGTTCGTGGGTGTTGAGACCTTCCGGCTCCACAAAGACCTGATGGGAATCCTTGTCGGCAAAGCGGTTGACCTTGTCCTCAATGGACGGGCAGTAGCGGGGCCCAACGCCTTCGATATCACCGGCGAACATGGGGGAACGGTCAAAACCACTGCGGATGATGTCGTGGGTTTCGGTGGTGGTACGGGTCACGTAGCAGCAAACCTGCTGCGGATGCTGATCCCGGGAGCCCATGAATGACATCACCGGGGCGGGGTTGTCGCCCCACTGTTCGTCCATTACTGAAAAGTCCACGGTGCGGGCATCAATACGGGGTGGTGTTCCGGTTTTCAGCCGGCCCACGTTGAACGGCAGTTCCCGTAATCGCCGGGCCAGCGCATTGGCCGGCGCATCACCGGCGCGGCCGCCAGCGTGGTTTTGCAGACCGATATGAATGACACCGCCGAGGAAGGTTCCGGTCGTCAGCACCACGGTTTTGCCGCGAAAGCGGATGCCGGTGTTGGTGACCACACCGGTGACCCGGTGGTTTTCCACAATCAGGTCGTCGGCGGCCTGCTGGAACAGCATCAGGTTGGGCTGGTTCTCAAGAGTCTCCCGGATCGCAGCCTTATAGAGCACCCGGTCCGCCTGGGCACGGGTGGCACGTACCGCCGGCCCCTTGCGGCTGTTCAGCACCCGGAACTGGATACCGGCCAGATCCGTGGCCTTTGCCATGGCGCCGCCAAGGGCGTCGATTTCCTTGACCAGATGGCTTTTGCCAATGCCACCAATGGCCGGGTTACAGGACATCTGGCCCAGCGTCTCGATGTTATGGGTCAGCAGCAGGGTTTGTGACCCCATGCGGGCTGCGGCCAGAGCGGCCTCGGTGCCGGCATGGCCACCACCAATGACAATGACGTCGAAACGGGTCGGAAAATCCACAAAATCACCTCGGAGCGGAGAGCAAAAATCAGCAGGACAGTATACCTGCAACCAGGGCTGCTTTGCAGCGGCAGTGGGTGAATTTTAACCAGATCGACGGGTAAAGGGTTAAGGCTATTCAGTCCGGTTACGGGAAACTACGTAAATTTGCCAGACAATTCATGGGCTTGAAAAGCTTTGTTGAGAAACTTTTCAATAAAGTTATCCACAGAAAAAAGCCCCTGAAAAACCCGCTATTAACAACGTAACTTATTGTTTTAAATGAATACCGTGAAATTTATAAAAAATCGCGCCCAGATTGTTCAGGCCTTTATCCACAAGCTAGGGCCGGACTGTCTGGCCGTCCCAGGCAACTTCGACGCCCTCAGGCAAAGACGGCTCCGACATCAGGTAGTCGTCCAGGGCGTGTCCCACGTGAGTCAGCAGGGTTTTACCCGGGGCGACCTGCTCCACAAGGTGGAGTGCCAGGTTGAGGTCGTTATGATTTCGTGGCGTTTCCGGTTGCGGTGGCAGGCTGCAGTCCAGCACCAGCAGGGTTGGCGGTGACTGGCGCAGCCAGGCGAGGGTGTCATCCGGTAAACCGACGGTATCGGTCAGATAGACCAGATGTTGTTGCTGATAGCGGATGCTGTAACCCAGGGTAGGTTTGGAATGAATCAGCGGCAGCGGCGTGATCCGGAACGGCCCTTCGTGCCAGGTCTCAAACGCTGTCCGCGGTGGCTGAAACTGAAGAATTCCCGGGTGCTTGTACAGATCATCGCACCCA
>CAYMQO010000216.1:0-4309 GCA_964392405.1 uncultured Marinobacter sp. | reverse complement strand
TAATTGCTGTAGCGGGCATGCAGTACGCGGCCTTTGACCTTGTCACCTACCTTATAGCCATCTTCCGCCAGTTGCGGGCGCCAGTTCATCATCTTCGGAGTAATCTCAAACTCGTCTTCCATGATGGGCGCAGGGCCTTTCTCATCGGCGAGAGCCAGGGACTGACGCCAGCCTTCCACGGCCATCTCGCGAACGACGTCTTCGGTAAACTGGACCGATTCGTCCGAGCCGTAGGGCATGCGCAGCATGGCAAGGGTGGAGCCGAGCCCCAGGATGCCCATGCCATGACGGCGCTTGTACATGATTTCGTGCTGCTGCTCTTTCAGGGGCAGGCCATTGATCTCAACCACGTTGTCCAGCATACGGGTGAAAATTGCCACCACTTTGCGGTATTTTTCGTAGTTGAAACTGGCTTTGTCCGTGAACGGATTCTCCACGAACTTGGTCAGGTTGATGGAACCCAGCAGGCAGCTCCCGTAAGGAGGCAGCGGCTGCTCACCACAGGGGTTGGTGGCGCGGATTTCTTCGCAGAACCAGTTGTTGTTCATCTGGTTGACTTTGTCGATCAGGATGAAGCCAGGCTCCGCGTAGTCGTAGGTGGACGTCATGATGGTGTCCCAGATGAACTGAGCCTTCACCGTACGATAGATGCGGCATGCGACCTTGCCTTCGGCGTTGGTAACGTAGCCTTTCTGCTCCGGATAATCCCGATAGACGAACTGGCTGGCGTCCGTCAGGTCAAGGCGTTCGTCCTCGGCTTCCCTGGCGGTGACCGGGAAGGAGAGATGCCAGTCATCGTCATTCTTGACCGCTTCGATAAAGTCTTCGGTAATCAGCAGCGACAGGTTGAACTGGCGCAGGCGACCATCTTCCCGCTTGGCCTGGATAAACTCGATCACATCGGGGTGGTGAACGTCGAACGTGGCCATTTGTGCACCGCGACGACCGCCGGCGGAGGAGACGGTAAAGCACATACGGTCGAAAATATCCATGAAGGACAGGGGGCCAGAGGTGGTGGCACCGGCACCGGCTACGTAGGCACCGCGGGGGCGCAGGGTGGAGAATTCATAGCCGATACCGCATCCGGCTTTCAGGGTCAGGCCGGCTTCATGGTTCTTTTCCAGGATGTCGTTCATGGAATCCTGGATAGTGCCCGAAACCGTACAGTTAATCGTGGATGTGGCCGGCTTGTGGGCTTCCGCACCCGCATTGGACGTGATCCGGCCTGCCGGAATCGCACCGTTCTGCAGGGCCCACAGAAACTCTTTCATGTAGTGATCACGCTTGCCCTTGGCTTCGACATCCGCCAGGGCCCGGGCGACCCGCTTGTAGGTATCGTCGATGGTGCGATCTACAGGCTCACCGGTTTTGGTCTTCAGTTGGTATTTGCTGTTCCAAATGTCCAGCGAGGCATCCTGCATCGGAATATCAGTGGTTACTACCTGTAGTTTCGCGTTCATCTCCACCCTCGGTTTATGCCTGACTTTTTATGAGCTGAACGCCGCGAAAGCGACGTCCAATGCCGGTTTGGCGACCCTGGCGGGATTTAGGCCAAACACTATATCTAGTTGGGATTTGGTGGAGTATAGACAGTATATTGTGGTGTGTGAAGGGCTGTGCCGCTATGGAAACGGCGGTTGTAGTTCTAAAAATATATGAGGAAAAAGCTTGAATTCCCGGTAATGCAGATGAGCCAAGGACTTGGGCAATCTGTCCTCATGCAGGACAGATTCCGAATTTGTGAAACAGGACACTGATGGCAGCTAGGCCCTGTTCAATTCACAACGAAAACGATTACTTCTAGCCAAGCAGAAGACTGTCATCTTCCACTTCCAGGCCCCGCTGTTTTTCGAACAGGTCGAGAAGATCTTTCACTTCCAGGCCTTCCCGTTCCGGCCCCGCGATATCAAACACCACCTGGCCCTGATGCAGCATCACGGTACGGTCGCCCACTTCCAGGGCCTGTTTCATGCTGTGGGTGACCATCAGCGCGGTGAGCTTCTGCTCAGCAATAATGTCCTGGGTCAGTTGCAGCACAAAGGCGGCAGTCTTGGGGTCGAGCGCTGCGGTGTGTTCGTCCAGCAGCAGAATGGAGGAGGGCGTCAGGCTGGCCATCAGGAGGCTCACCGCCTGTCGCTGGCCGCCAGACAGCAGCCCCATCTTGTCCCCAAGACGATTTTCCAGGCCCAGGTTGAGCTTGGTTAGCGCCGCCCGGAACTGGTCCCGGTAGTGGCGTTTGACCGCACTGGTCAGCCCCCGGCGCTGCCCCCGCCGGACCGCCAGAGCCAGGTTCTCTTCAATGGAGAGCCCTTCACAGGTGCCGGCCAGAGGGTCCTGGAAAACCCTGGCAACCCGTTTCGCCCGTTTATGGGTGGGCAAACGGGTGACGTCCTGGCCGTCCACTTCGATGCGACCGGAATCGACAATGACTTCGCCGGCCAGAGCATTCAGGAAGGTGGACTTGCCGGCGCCATTACTGCCGATCACGGTGACAAACTCACCCTGATTAACGGTCAGGCTCATACCCCGCAGGGCAGGGTTTTCCAATGGCGTGCCTTTGCCGAAGGTGAGCTTGAGGTTATCCGCACTGATCATGGTCTGCTCCTCAGGCTTTGTTGCGGGTCAGGCGTGCGCGAATGGTGTTACGGAAGCCCGGCAATACAATCGCCAGGGTCACCAGAACCGCGGTAATGAGGTTCAGGTCCTGGGCACCGAGGCCCAGCACGTCTGCATTCAGGGCAAAGGCGATGGCCAGCCGATAGATGATGGCACCGATCACGCAGGCAATCAGGGCCCGCAGTACGGTAGTCGGGCTGATCAGTGCCTCGCCGCCGATCAAGGAGGCCAGCCCGATCACGATCACGCCCACGCCCATGGTAACGTCGGCGGCCCCCTGGCTTTGCGCCACCAGCGCCCCGGCGAGGCCAACCAGACCATTGGATACTGCAACGCCGAGCACCACCATGGCACCGGTGGCAATACCCTGGGCCCGGGCCATACGGGGGTTGGCGCCGGTGGCCCGCATGGACAGGCCCACCTCGGATTTCATAAACCGCCACAGCAGCACCAGTACGACGGTGGCGACCACGCTGAACAGCGCAACCGGGGCAAGAAAATAGTATTCATCCGGCAACAGGTTGTCCCACCAGGTGACGACCGTATCCTGCATCAGCAGCGGCACGTTGGGCCCGCCCATCACACGCAGGTTAACGGAATAGAGAGCGATCATGGTGAGGATCGACGCCAGCAGGTTCAGAATGCCCAGCTTGACGTTCAGCAGCGCGGTCACGGCACCCGCCGCCATACCGGCGAGAATGGCCATGCCGGTGGCAAGCCAGGGGTTCCAGCCGGAGATAATCAGTACCGCCGCCACGGCCGCCCCGAGGGGGAAGCTACCATCGACGGTCAGGTCCGGGAAGTCCAGTACCCGGAAGGAGATATAAATACCGAAGGCGACCAGACCATAGATAAGACCAGTCTCAACAGCACCAAAAAAAGCGATCTGACTAAGCATGAGAGGGGGTTCGCGTGGCTGGAGCAGGCCCGGCGGTTACGGCGCCGGGCCTGTCGGAGTTCAGTCGTTACCGACTACCTTGGAAGCTTCGGAGATGATGTCATCACTCAGGGTGGTGCCCATTTTTTCGGCAGCAGCCGGATTGACGTACAGCTCCAGGTTGTCGAGGGTTTCTACCGGCATTTCTGCGGGTGATGCCCCTTCCAGAATGCGGGCGACCATAGCGCCGGTCTGGCGGCCCAGATCATAGTAGTTGAAGCCCAGGGCGGCGACGGCGCCACGCTCAACGGTAGCCGTGTCTGCTGCAAATACGGGGATTTTTGCCCGGGCACCAACCGAGATCACGGCCTCGGCCGCACTGATCACCGTGTTGTCGGTGGTCAGGTAAATGGCGTCAACCTTGTCGGTCAGGGAGCGGGCGGCCCCGAGGACTTCGGACGTCTTGGTGGCGGCTGCCTTTTCCAGCTTCAGCCCGCGATCATTCAGGCTTTTTTCAAGCTGATTGATCAGCGCAACGGCGTTGGCTTCACCCGGGTTGTAGACGGTACCGATGGACCTGGCGTTGGGCACAATGCGCAGCACCATGTCCAGGTGGCGGTCCAGAGGCAGCATATCGCTGGCGCCGGTGACGTTGCCACCGGGCGCGTCCAGGCTCTGCACCAGTTTTGCAGCCACCGGATCGGTTACCGCGGAGAATACAATGGGGATGCTACGTGTCGCTGCGGCAGCGGTCTGGGCAGACGGCGTGGCGATGGCGACGATCACGTCCGGCTGATCACCAACAAATTTACGGGC
>CAYMQO010000215.1:0-4317 GCA_964392405.1 uncultured Marinobacter sp. | reverse complement strand
GGCTTTACGGTTCAGCAGCCGGAACAGGCCCGGTTTGGACGCCTTAATGATGCCGGCGAGGTTTTGCCGCAGATGATTCAGGCCGGTTTGCAGCAGCAGGGTAATCTGCAGGTTCTGCGGGCCGCTACCACTCAGATTTACCCGGACGTGGTCAATGCGCCGACCGGGCGCCAGTTCGACAATCGCCTCACTAACGTCACCCGCGTCAGCCGTGAGCTGGGGGCTCAGTTTGTGGTGTCCGGAGTGATTCGGGATATTAGCGTGGCAGACCCCACAGCCTGGGGCACATCCGTGCTCAGCAAGCTCAATCGGAGCGTGGGCGCCAGCAACCAGAACCGCCGCTTTGTGGCTGATCTGATGATCTTCGACGGGTTCAGCGGATCACCGGTTTACCAGAAGCAGTTCCGTGCCGAGGGTCGTTGGGATGCTGGCCGGGGGGAGTCCACCGGTTTCGGCTCGGCGGGTTTCCTGAACACGGAGTACGGCCAGGCAGTAGCCGACGTTATCGGGCAAATGCGGGACGATATCCAGAATGCGTTGTCGTGCCAGCCGTTTATGACGCGCATCACCCGGGTTGAGGGTACCAAGGTCACCATCGAGTCCGGTGCCACGTCAGGACTGCGTCCGGGGGATATCCTCAAGCTCTACCGGAGCGCCACCTATTTTGACAGCCTGGATGCGACCCCCGAGTTGCGGGACGCGGATATCGAAGTCACCCTCGACAGCGTTTTCCCCGAGTACACCAACGGGTTCATTCCTCAGTTTGGCGCCCTGGAGAACATCCAGCGGGGTGACATCGCTATTATCTGGTGAAGCCCGCCAGGCAATGTGGAAGACAGCGCAATATAAGCCGGTCACATTGCCTGGCGTTGGTGTACATCAGCCTGCTCAGTGCACGCTGGCACCTTTCTGGGCTCCGTCGGAACCTGTACCAAATACCACCTGATAGACATCGGCGTACTGTCTGGCAAAGTGCACGGTAAGACCCGACTTCAGGTATTCCGGCAGCTCATCGTAATCGCCCCGGTTAGCCTCTGGCAGGACCAGCGTGGTGATCTTCTGACGGCGCGCAGCAATCACCTTTTCCCGGATGCCCCCTACCGGCAATACCTGCCCGGTTAGCGTAAGCTCCCCGGTCATGGCGATGTTCTGGGCCGGGGCTTCCTTGCGGGCAATCGACAGCAGGGCTGTTGCCATGGTGACGCCGGCACTGGGGCCGTCCTTCGGCGTCGCGCCTTCCGGTACATGGAGGTGAACGAAGGATTTATCGAAGAAGGTCGGGTCACCCTTCAACCGCTTGAGGTTCGACGACACATAGCTGTAGGCAATGTCTGCCGACTCCTTCATCACCTCCCCAAGCTGACCTGTGAGTTTGAAGCCTCGCTGATTGGTGTGAATGCGCGAAGCCTCGATGCTCAGGGTGGCACCGCCCATGGCCGTCCAGGCCAGTCCGGTCACCACGCCCACGCCTTTGAGGGCTTTCTCTTTGCGGAAGGCGGGCTGACCCAGATAGCTTTCCAGGTCGGAGACCCCGACCCGAACCGGCTTCTCCGGGTTATCAAGCAGATTGACGATACCCTTGCGCATGATCTTGTGGAGCTGCTTCTCCAGATTCCGCACCCCCGCCTCCCGCGCATAGCCCTCGATAACCTGCCGCAGGGCCGCATCGGTGATATTCATCTGCTTCTTCAGCAGACCGGCGCGCTTGCGCAAACGGGGCAGCAGGTGGTGCTTCGCAATGGCCAGCTTTTCCTCGGTGATGTAACCCGACAGGCGGATGGTATCCATCCGGTCCAGCAAGGGCCGGGGGATCGTGTCCAGCTGGTTGGCGGTACAGATAAACAGCACCTTGGACAGGTCGAGCCGCACATCCAGGTAATGGTCGAGGAATTCCCGGTTCTGCTCCGGGTCCAGGGTTTCCAGCAGGGCGGAGGCCGGGTCGCCCTGGAAGGAGGAGCCGATCTTGTCGATCTCGTCCAGCATGATCACCGGGTTGGACACTTTGGCGTCCTTGAGTGCCTGAACGAACTTGCCGGGCATGGCGCCAATGTAGGTACGGCGATGGCCTTTGATCTCTGCTTCATCCCGCATACCCCCCAGGCTGAACCGGTAGAACTCCCGGCCCAGGGCATCCGCAATCGAGCGGCCGATGGAGGTTTTACCCACCCCAGGTGGCCCTACCAGCAGCAGGATCGAACCGGAAATCTCACCCTTGAAGGTGCCCTCCGCCAGAAACTCGATAATCCGGTCTTTGACGTCGTTAAGGCCGTCGTGTTCCTTGTCCAGTACCTTGCGTGCATGGTCCAGGTCGAAGTGATCTTCAGAGGTGATGCCCCAGGGCACCTGGGTCAGCCAGTCCAGATAATTCCGGGTCACCCCGTATTCCGGCGAGCCCTGTTCCAGTACCTGGAGCTTCTCCAACTCCTCCTTGAACTTACTCTGTACATCTTCCGGCGGATGAAGCCTGGCCATGCGGGTCTGAAAGCGTTCTACATCCGCCGTCTTGTCATCCTTGGCGATGCCCAGCTCCCGCTGGATCACCTTGAGTTGCTCCCGCAGGAAGAACTCCCGCTGGTGCTTCTGAATCTTGTCGTTTACTTCTTCGTTGATTTCCGCCTGAAGCCGTGCAACTTCCTGCTCCTTCCGCATCAGTACGAGTACTTTTTCCATACGACGCAGCAGCGGGACGGTATTCAGCACATCCTGCAGATCCGGCGCCGGCGCACTGGTCATGGACGCGCCGAAGTCCGCCAGGGGCGAGCTGTCGTCCGGCCCGAAACGGGACAGGTAGTGCTTGACGTCCTCTCCGTACAGCGGATTCGAGCGCAGCAATTCCTTGATGGCGCTGATGATCGCCAGGGTGTAGGCCTTGAGCTCGTCAGCGGGTTCCTCGGGCTCTTCGGGGTATTCCACTTCCACCAGATACGGCGGCTTGCGGCGAAGCCATTGAACGATCCGGAAACGGGTCAGCCCCTGGGCGATAAACTGGATGCGACCGCTGTCCTGCTGCGCGTGGTGGACACGGACAGCGCAGCCCATGGTTTCCAGCTCTTCACTGCCGGGGATATTGCGATCCGGGTCAGGGTTCTCCACATAACAGATACCCAGCATGTGATGATCGGTATCGCCGACCCGCTTCAGGGTTTCCTGCCACGGGTCCTGGTTGACCATAACGGGCTGCACCTGGGCAGGAAAAAACGGACGGTTGGATACCGGGATTACGTACATGCGACGGGGCCGTGCCTCGCCGGGCAGAATCAGCCCCTTGCCGCTGTTTTCATCGGAACCGATGTACTCGGTGATATCGTCCTGTTCCGGTGCCTCGTTACGGTTTTCGTCGGCCATGGTGGTCCTCATCATCACGGTGGCAGAGGCCGGCGGCAATCGCCGTCCGGCGCCCGGTTACCCCGGGTACATTCAGCTATGTAGCGCCACCTTGCGGAAATTCAAGGCCTTACTTCGGCAAATCCTGAAGCTGTAACGGGGCAAGCCGGCGGTGGGTGGTGTCTTGAATTCATTCCCTCTGGCACCATGTATAGAGAATCTATTATCCAACCGACCATTACCGGATCACGCAGGTACCAGAGCTATGAGCGATTCGCCGTTTATCTTCGAAGCCACCATGGAAAACTTCCAGGAAAAAGTTATGGAAGTATCCTCGACCACGCCGGTCCTGGTTGATGTCTGGGCGGAGTGGTGCGCACCCTGTAAGCAGTTGATGCCCATTCTTGAAAAGCTTGCGGCGGAATACAACGGTGGCTTTCTGCTGGCAAAGGTAAACGCGGATGAGCAGCAGCAACTGACCGCCAGCCTGGGTGTGCGCAGCCTGCCCACGGTTATACTGGTAAAGAACGGTCAGGCGGTGGATGGCTTCAACAGTGCCATGCCCGAAGGTGAAGTTCGCAAGATGCTGGAGCCCCATGTGGAGAAAATGGGTGAGCAGGAATCACCCTACGACAAGGCCCAGCGGCTGTGGGAAGAAGGTGACCTGGAAGGTGCGCTGACCATTCTCACGGAGCTCAACCAGCAAAATCCGGATGACCTGGATGTGCTGATCGACCTGGCTCAGATCAAGGCCGAGCAGGGCGATCTGGACACCGCTGAGCAGGTCCTGGACAGCCTGCCTCCGGAAGAAAAACTGCAGCCCAAGGCCAAACAACTGGTCGCCCGCCTGAACCTCCTGCGACAAGCGGGGGAGCTGCCAGCCATCCACGACCTGGAAGCGGCCCTGGAGCAGAATCCGAACGACCCTGATGCACTCTACCAGCTGGCCATGCAATACGCCCTCAACGACCGCAACCAGGAAGCCATGGAGCT
>CAYMQO010000214.1:0-4336 GCA_964392405.1 uncultured Marinobacter sp. | reverse complement strand
GCGGTCCGGCAATTGCTGGAGCACGAAGCTTTCGACTGGAAGAATCCCAACAAGATCCGTTCCGTGGTCGGGGCTTTTGCCGGCCAGAACCTGGTGCACTTCCATCATCAGGACGGCTCCGGGTATCAGTTCCTGGCGGAAACCGTACGCCGCCTGGACAGCAGCAATCCGCAGATTGCCGCACGCCTCGCAGCGCCGCTGACCCGCTGGCGGAAATTTGCGCCGGTTTACCGGGATGGGATGCGCAAAGCACTGCAGTCGATCCGCGACAAGGACGGCCTTTCAAGGGATGTCTACGAGATCGTCCACAAGAGCCTCGCAGACTGACAGACCGGTATTAAAGTCCGCAGACTCATACAGTTAGTTTGGTCTGCGGCTTTATTTTGAGGTCGATCTGGGCTATGTTCAGAAAAGCTGAGAATGTGACGTTTTGTTAAGCCCGCTGCCAGATTCCGGACGGCCGCGCCGCAGGTGGATTTGCCGGACCTGAATCTGTACCAAAAATACAAACGAAGAAGGAATCTTATATGGCGATCCGAACCACTCTGCGACGCAATGTCTCAACCCTGGCACTGGCCGTTTCTGTCGGTCTGGCAGCAGGCTCAATGTCGGTGTCGGCCCAGGAACAGCGGTTTGTCACCATAGGTACGGGCGGCGTGACCGGTGTTTATTATCCGGCTGGTGGCGCCATTTGCCGACTGGTCAACATGGACCGCAAGGAACACGGCATTCGCTGTTCCGTTGAAAGCACCGGTGGTTCGGTCTACAACCTGAACGCCATCCGCCAGGGCGAACTGGATCTCGCCGTGGCCCAGTCCGACTGGCAATACCACTCCTATAATGGCACCAGCGAGTTCAGTAACAGCGGCAAGGATGAGAAGCTGCGGGCGGTATTCTCCCTGCATCCTGAACCTTTTACCGTTGTCGCCAGTAAGGGCTCTGGCATCAAGACTTTTGAAGATCTAGCGGGCAAGCGGGTGTCAGTGGGTAACCCCGGTTCCGGCCAGCGGGCTACCGCGGAAGTGCTGATGCAGGAGATGGGATGGACCATGGACAAGTTCTCCCTCGCTGCCGAGCTCAAGGCAGCTGAGCAGTCCCAGGCCCTGTGTGATGGCAATATTGACGCCTTCTTTTACACCGTCGGCCACCCGTCCGGAGCCATCAAGGAAGCCACTACATCCTGTGACAGCACTATCGTGGCGGTAGACAACGAAGCCACCAAGACCCTCATTAAAGATAATCCCTACTACCGGACGGCCGTCATCCCGGGGGGCATGTACCGAGGCAATGATGAGGATGTGACCACCTTCGGCGTGGCTGCGACCTTTGTAACATCGGCAGATGTTGATGAAGATGTGGTGTACGAAGTGGTCAAAACGGTTTTCGAGAATTTTGACAGTTTCAAACGCCTGCACCCTGCCTTCGGCAACCTGAAGAAGGAAGAAATGGTTTCCGACGCGCTCAGTGCACCGCTGCATAAAGGCGCTGAGAAATACTACCGTGAGGCCGGCCTGATCAAGTAATCAGCCAGCGTTCATGATGTTGTACTGCCGGGAGTTCCGCTTCCGGCAGTTTTTGTCTTATCTGTGAATTTCCGATGGAACCGGCCCCCATGATCAAGCGCGATCCCACCCCCTCTGGTAGCGTTGACGTTTCGAAGATCCACGAAGTGCTCCAGACAGAAACCGGGGGCAGGGCGGTGACCGGGCCGGCGTCGGTACTTCTGTTTATCGTCCCACTGGTCTGGTCGCTTTTTCAGCTCTGGATCGCATCGCCGCTACCGTACGTCCTTAATTTCGGGCTCTTCAACTCCACCGAAGCCCGCTCTATCCATCTGGCGTTCGCGACATTTCTAGCGTTTACCGCGTTCCCCATGATTCGGGGTCGGCACCAGGACCATATTCCCTGGTTTGACTGGATCCTCGCTCTCGCCGGGGCGTTCGCCGCGGCTTACCTGTTTCTTTTCTACGATCAGCTGGCGACCCGCCCGGGCGCGCCGGTGACCCAGGACCTGGTCGTTGCCCTCGGCGGCCTTGTGCTGCTGCTTGAAGCTACCCGCCGGGCCCTTGGCCTGCCACTGACGGTGGTCGCAGCGGTCTTTATTACCTATTCACTGGCCGGACCCTGGATGCCCGATGTGATTGCCCACAAAGGGGCCAGCCTGTCCAAGCTGGCATCTCATCAGTGGCTGGGGACAGAAGGGGTGTTTGGCGTTGCGTTGGGTGTGTCCACCACGTTCGTGTTCCTCTTTGTGCTCTTTGGTGCCCTGCTGGAAAAGGCAGGGGCGGGTAACTACTTCATCAAGGTGGCCTATGCCCTGCTGGGGCATATGCGCGGTGGCCCCGCAAAGGCGGCGGTTGTCTCCAGCGGCCTGTCAGGGGTGATTTCTGGTTCGTCCATTGCCAATGTGGTCACCACCGGCACGTTTACCATTCCCCTGATGAAGCGGGTGGGCTTCCCTCCCGTAAAGGCCGGGGCAGTTGAGGTGGCCGCGTCCACCAACGGCCAGCTGACGCCGCCCATTATGGGTGCGGCGGCGTTCCTGATGGTGGAGTATGTTGGCATTTCCTACCTGGAAGTGATCAAGCACGCGATACTCCCGGCGCTGATTTCCTATGTCGCACTGGTCTATATCGTGCATCTGGAAGCCTGCAAGATGGGCATGAAAGGTATTCAGCGCCCGAACAAACCGAGCCTGGCGCAACGCCTGCTGACCTGGGTTGTGCTGTTGCTCGGGCTCATTGTTCTGACCCTGGCGGTGTATTACGGGATTGGCTGGACCAAAACCCTGTTGGGTGACGCAGCGATATGGATACTCGGACCCATTCTGCTGGCGGTCTATATCGCCCTGGTGGCCTACGCGGCACAGTTTCCGCCGCTGGAAGTGGACGATGGCAGTGCCGATATCACCCAGTTGCCGGAAGTCGCCGCGACCGTAAAGACCGGACTCTATTATCTTCTTCCGGTAGTAGTGCTGGTCTGGTGCCTGACTGTCGAGCGCTTTTCGCCCCAGTTATCGGCATTCTGGGCGACAGTGTTCATGATCTTTATCGTACTGACGCAACGGCCACTGCTGAATTTCTTCCGCCGGCAGGGGGCTGTGGGATCTTCCATTTACGAAGGCTGGCAGGAGCTGCTCCATGCCCTGGCGTCCGGTGGCCGTAATATGGTGGGGATCGGTGTGGCAACGGCGACAGCAGGTATCGTCGTCGGCACCGTTACCCTGACCGGTATCGGCCTGATCATGACCGAGTTTGTGGAGTTTATTTCCGGCGGCCACCTGATGCTGATGCTGATCTTCACGGCGCTGATCAGTCTGCTGCTGGGTATGGGCCTGCCGACCACGGCAAACTACATTGTGGTTTCCACGCTCATGGCACCGGTGATTGTTACCCTTGGTGCCGAGCATGGACTGCTGGTACCGCTGATTGCCGTGCATATGTTTGTGTTCTACTTCGGCATTCTGGCGGACGATACGCCCCCCGTGGGACTCGCGGCCTATGCCGCCGCAGCCATTTCCGGCGCGGACCCGATACGAACAGGTATTCAGGGTTTTGCCTATGACATCCGCACCGCAGTACTGCCGTTCATGTTTATCTTCAATACCCAGCTACTGCTGATCGGCCTGTCCGGGCCGGTCGACCTGATAATCACCGTTGTCAGCGCCATAGTCGCGATTCTGATTTTCGCTGCGGCGACCCAGGGCTACTGGCTGACCCGCAGTTATAAATGGGAGTCGGCTCTGCTGATACTGATCGCGTTTACCCTGTTCCGGCCGGGCTTCTGGTGGGACCGGATTTACCCCCCTTACGATGAGGCGCCTGGCGCAGAGATTGTCCAGCAGCTGGAAGTGCTGGCCAGCGATCCGGAGGTTGAATACGTTGAACTGCAGGCGTCCGGCATGTCGCTGACAGGAGACCTGCGGTCCACCTGGATGAAACTGCCGTTGGAGGACGGTGCCTCGCCGGAAGAACGGCTGATGAATATGGGCATTGACGGCGCACCGGAAGGAGAGGGGTACCGGGTCGATATGGTCGGCTTTGACAGTCCTGCGCAGAAGGCCGGCATCGACTTCGGCTGGACCATTGACGCGATCCGGGTGCCGAACGAACGCCCTCCCCGGGAGCTGGTCTACCTCCCCGCCATTGCGCTGCTGCTGTTTATGGCGTGGCTGCAGTTACGTCGCCGGGATAAGGAAAACCCACCAGAAACGGCCCCAGCCACCTGACAGATCAGCGTTTTTCCTGATACACTCCGCATCGATCGAGCCGCACTGGTAGCGCGGCTTCTGTTAACACGTGGTCTATCGTAGGGATCACCGCTGAGAGGAATTTTT
>CAYMQO010000213.1:0-4341 GCA_964392405.1 uncultured Marinobacter sp. | reverse complement strand
TGCGCAATCGTCTGACCTTACGCTTGCTGCCTGCTCTGCTGGCGAGCCTGACCTGCGCCTCCGTGGCATGGAGTCAGTCTTCCGAAGAGCCATCGGTGGTTGAATCGCCTACGCCGGTCCAGCTGCCGGACGACGGGCCAGCGGTTATCGATACTCCTGCCCCGCCGCCCGCCGCCGAGCCTGCCCCTCCGGCATCCGCGCCGGCCGTCGTCGAGCTGCCCGAGGATGAGTCGGTCGTGGATATTGGCCCACCGGAGCCGGAGGTGGCTACCAAGGTCAAAACCGTGCCGCCGGAAGACGATGACGCCGCCATTCCCGCAGATCATGCCGAGCCTGCCGCGGAAGATGCGGTCCTGGCAGAACCGGCGCTGACACCCGCACCCGCTTCCATCGAAGTGGCTCCTGAAACCGAGTCTGCCCAGGCACAGCCATTCAAAATGCTCAGCGGTGAAGTGTTGCCGGGCACGACCGCTCGTCTGGCCTGGTCGCCAGGGATCCAGATTGCCGGGCTTTCCCAGCCAACACCGGTACTGGTGGTCAACGGCGACAAGCCCGGCCCGGTGATGTGCCTGACCGGCGCCGTGCACGGCGACGAACTCAACGGTATCGAGATCATCCGTCGCATCATCTACGATCTCGATCCGCGGGAGCTCTCCGGTACAGTGGTCGGTGTACCCATTGTGAACCTGCAGGGGTTCCAGCAGGGCAGCCGCTACCTGGCGGACCGGCGGGACCTCAACCGGTACTTCCCCGGCAGCGAGAGCGGCAGCCTGGCCCACCGCATCGCCCACAGTCTGTTTGAACAGGTGATTCTCAAGTGCGACACCCTGGTGGATATCCACACCGGCTCCCTGAAGCGCACCAACCTGCCCCAGTTGCGGGCGGATATGAACCATCCGGAGGTGGCGGAGCTCACTCGCGGTTTTGACGGTATGGTAGTCGTTCACAGCAGCGGTAACTCCGGTATGCTGCGTACCGCCGCCACCGCCGCGGGTATTCCGGCGGTAACCATGGAAGTGGGGGAATCCATGCGGATTCAGGACGACCACATCGACGCCGGCGTGAACAGCCTGTTCAGCCTGCTGGAACGTCAGGGCATGATTGCGCGGCTGTTCCAGTGGGGCGATCCGGAGCCGGTGTATTACCGGTCACACTGGATCCGGGTAGACCAGGGCGGCATTCTGTTCAGTGACGTCAAACTGGGCGCCTACGTTACGGAAGGCACCATTCTGGGTACGGTGTCAGACCCCATCACCAACGAGCAGGCTCCGGTCCGCGCCAACGCCGACGGTCGCGTGATCGGTATGGCGGTGGATCAGGTGGTGATGGCGGGTTTTGCCGCCTATCACCTGGGCTCCCGGGCCAGCACGGAAGAGCAGGCAGAGTAGCGGCTCCGGCCTGCTGACATCGGCCGCGCGGAGGCCGTCGTTAGCGCAGCGCCGCTACGGCCGCCTCAAGCTGTTCCAGGGCGGTCCGGATAACAGATTGCGGCGAGCCCAGATTTAACCGCATATAGCCGCTGCCCTCTTTACCGAAAGTAATCCCCGGGTTCATCCCGATGCCCGCTTTCTCCACCATGAACTGCTTCAACGCAGCGTCGTCCAGGCCCAGTCCCCGGCAATCCAGCCACAGCAGATAGGTGCCTTCGGGGTCTGTCGCCCGAATTTCCGGCAGCCGCCGGGCCAGAAAGTCCAGCACAACATCCCGGTTTCCCCGGACGTACTCCATCATGGCCTGTAACCATTCGCTGCCCTCACGGTAGCCGACTTCAAAAGCAGTGATGCTGAAGGGATTGCACTGGACCATACTGAAGGTATCGAACACCTGCTCCAGTTGCGCCAGCAGATCCGCCCGTTCCGATACCACCGCCGACAGGCCCATGCCGGGGATGTTAAACGTCTTGCTGGGCGCCACCGTGGTCAGCAGGGGGTCATCCGGGCGCGCACAGGTCGCCAGCATGGTATGACGCGGCCGGTCGGGATAAACCAGATCGGCGTGAATTTCATCGGAGATGATCACAAGATCATGACGCCGCGCGATGTCAAGCACTGCCTCCAGCTCGTCCCTGCGCCATACCCGTCCCACCGGGTTATGGGGTGAACAGAAGAAGAGCACCCGGTTCGCCGGATCGGCCGCGCATTCCGCCAGATGGTCCAGGTCCATTTCATAGCGCCCGTTACGCTCCACCAGCGGGTTCTCCACCACCTGTCGACCGGTCTTGCGGATACTGCTGAAAAAGGGCGGATACACCGGCGGTTGTATGATCACTCCCTCCCCGGCCTGGGCAAAGGCGGTGGCGGCGGCGTGCAGGGTTGGTACCACCCCGGGGGCCATGCGAATCCAGTCCCGCTGTATGCTCCAGTCGTGATGCTCGCGAAACCACTGCATCAACGCGTCGTACAGGCTGTCCGGAAACAGGGTGTAGCCATAAGCCGGATGTTCAGCCCGCCGCGTCAGCGCCTCGGTGACGGCCCGGGGGGCGGCAAAATCCGTATCGGCTACCCACAGGGGGATCACCTCCTGGCGGCCAAACACAGCCTGGCGGGCATCGAACTTCACGGAATGGGTCCCGCCCCGGGAAAACACCTCATCAAACGGGTTGGACATTACCGGCAATCCTCCTGTTGGCTCATTCTGCTGAATTCGTGGCGCCCGGAACGATGCGCCCTTGTTCCACTGGCCCGTGATCATCGCAATTTGGCCCGGTTCCTGTCACGCGGATTACTTGCAAGGCCGACCGCTTTGGTCGATGGTAAACGGGTATTCATTCCTGATAGGGAGATCTCTTGATGAGCGTTCTGTTCCTGATTGTCAGCGCCCTGGTACTGATCTATCTGGGTCTTGGCGGCACTGTGGCCACGGTCGTGCTGGTGGCGGCCACTCTGGCGGGCATGGCCCAGGACGACTGGCACATTCTCAGCATACTGTTGGGCGGCGGCCTGCTGGCGTTGGCGATGGTGATTCTCCACGCCGACGAGCTGCGCCGGGAAAAGCTCAGCAAGCCCCTGCTGGGCTGGGTTCGCAGCCGGCTGCCAACGCTCTCAGATACCGAACAGGAAGCGCTCCGGTCTGGCTCCGTAGACTGGGATGGCGAGCTGTTCTCGGGCCAGCCGGACTGGTCCAGATTGCTGGACGCGAAGCCGGCCCATCTGTCCAGTGAAGAGCAGGCGTTTCTGGACGGCCCCGTCGAGAAGCTCTGCGCCATGCTGGACGACTGGAAAGTCACCCACGAAGACTACGACCTGCCCGACAAGGTATGGAAGTTTATCCGCGAAAACGGTTTCTTCGGACTGATGATTCCGAAGGATCAGGGTGGTAAGGGTTTTTCCCACACCGCACACTCCGAAATCGTGATGAAAATTTCCACCCGCAGTGTGTCGGCGGCGGTTACCGTTATGGTGCCAAACTCCCTCGGCCCCGGCGAACTGCTGATGGAGTACGGCACCAAAGCCCAGAAAGAGTATTACCTGCCCCGCCTGGCAAGTGGTGAGGAAACCCCCTGCTTTGCCCTGACCTCCCCGGTGGCGGGCTCCGATGCCGGCGCCATTCCCGACAAGGGCATCGTGTGCAAGGGTCAGTGGAACGGTGAGGAAGTGCTGGGCCTCAAAGTCACCTGGAACAAGCGCTATATCACCCTGGCGCCGGTGGCGACCCTGATTGGCCTGGCGATCAAGGTTTACGATCCGGACCATCTGCTGGGCGGCGACGCCAATATCGGCGTTACCTGCGTACTGGTGCCCCGGGATACGGAAGGCGTCCACGCCGGCGCCCGCCACCTGCCCATGAATACAGTCTTCATGAACGGTCCGACCTGGGGCAATGACGTCTTTATCCCCATGGATCAGGTTATCGGCGGCCAGAAAATGCTGGGCAAGGGCTGGACCATGCTGCTTGAGTGCCTGGCCATCGGTCGCTCAATCTCCCTGCCGGCCCTGGGCACCGGGGCCGGCAAGGTGGCCAGCCTGGCGACCGGCTCCTACGCACTGGTGCGGGAGCAGTTCGGCCGCTCCATTAGCCAGTTTGAAGGGGTTCAGGAAGCGCTGGAACCCATCGCCGGCTACACCTATATGATGGACGCCGCCCGGCTGCTAACGGCCGGTATGCTGGACCGGGGCGTGCGACCGGCCGTGCCGTCCGCGGTACTGAAGTACCGCAATACCGACCTGATGCGGGTGGTGATCAATAACGCCATGGATGTGGTCGCTGGCCGCGGCGTGATCACCGGCCCCCGGAACTTCCTGGCACGGGCCTATCAGGCGGTGCCTATCGGTATCACCGTGGAAGGTGCCAACATCATGACCCGCAGCCTGATGGTGTTCGGCCAGGGCGCCATTCGCTGTC
>CAYMQO010000212.1:2203-4363 GCA_964392405.1 uncultured Marinobacter sp. | reverse complement strand
CGGCGCAGCGTGCGTCGTGCAGCGTTCAAAACTTCGGACGCGAAAATCTGACAATCATCCGGATTTCAATGGAATACCCGGGGCCAGAATGAAGGAAGGGTGAACAATACGTGAAAACCACGTCAGAGTCCAGTGCTTAGTGCACATAACATTAGTGCACAACCATGATCGCTCATATTTGAAGCGTTTAAGCAGACGAGAGCCAGGCCTCCGCTCTTCGGAAGCCCTGGCTCCATGGCATCAGATGATGCGGGAGAAGCGCTTGGAGGCACCTTCCTTCCGGTACAGATCGAAGATCTGACAGATCGCCCGGATCAGTAAACGGCCTGCGGGCTGAACCTGAAGCGCCCGGCCATCATCACCAATCAGTTCATCCCGGACCATGGGCGTCAGGCGCCGGAGCTCGTCCGCAAAGTAACGGTCAAAGTCCTCCTCCCATATCGACCGGAACTGCTCCCGGTCCAGCCGGAACTGACAGATCAGCTGGCCAATCACCCAGCGCCGGATCCGGTCATCCCGGGTCAGCCGGACGCCGCGGATAATCGCCAGCTGGCCAGCGTCCACCGCCTGCTCCCAGGCGGGCAGGTCGTGGTTATTCTGGAAATAGGCGTCATCGGTCTGGCCGATGGCAGAGACACCGATGGATACCAGATCGCAGTCCCCATGGGTGGTGTAGCCCTGGAAGTTGCGATGCAGGCGCCCTTCCCGCTGGGCCACCGCCAGGGAGTCCTCCGGTTTGGCAAAATGGTCCATGCCAATGTATTCATATCCGGCGTCGAGCAGGCGGTTGATGGTGTTGTGCAGAATGGTCAGCTTTTGTTGCGGCGATGGCAGCGTGTCCGCCTGAATCCGCGTCTGCGGATAGAACCTGTCCGGCAGGTGGGCGTAGCTGAACACTGACAGACGGTCCGGCGACATCTCGATCACCGCTTCCAGAGTTTCCGCGAAGCTTTCGGGGGTCTGGTAAGGCAGACCGTAAATCAGGTCCAGGTTGATGGAGCGGAAGCCAAGGCGACGGGCCTCATTCAGCACCGCCTCGGTCATCTCCCGGGGCTGGATGCGGTTGACGGCTTTCTGCACCTCTGGGTTGACGTCCTGAACGCCGAGACTGATGCGGTTAAAGCCCAGCTGCCACAGGGTCGGCAGGGTATCCTGATCCACTTCCCGGGGGTCGATTTCGACGCTGTAGTCCCGTTCGTCGCCGGACTGCAGGTTGAACAGTTCGCCGTAGCCTGCCATCAGATGCTCCATCACATCCCTCGGCAGGAACGTGGGCGTACCGCCGCCCCAGTGCAGCTGCTGCACGGGCCGGTCGGCCCCGAACAGTTTCGCCTGCAGGGCCGCCTCCTTCAGCACACGCTCCACATAGGGCATGGCCTTGTCGCGCTTTTTGGTGATGACCTTGTTGCAGGCGCAGTAATAGCACAGGTGCGCGCAGAACGGCAGGTGGGTGTACAGGGACACCGGACCACCGGCCGCTTTACTGCGACCTGCTGCCCTGACCATATCGTCAACCCGGAAATCCGGGGTGAATTCGACCGCTGTCGGATAAGACGTATATCGTGGCCCGCTCAGATCATAACGGCGGATCAGGCTCTCATCCCACAGAAACTGAGGAAGAACGGATTCGGCTTTGGCTGGGGATACTGGCATGGCAATACTCTATCTGACAGGTGCATGAGGTGTTCGCAAGTACACAGACCAGTCTAGGACATATCGCACAAGGCCATGTTGACTGGCGTCAGATCCAGTATAAAGCAACCCGCCCTGCCCGACCCTGAGGCGGATGACGTACCTGTGTTACCTCTTTCTGGGTAGAACGCCTCTGGGCAGAAAATCTCTGGGCAAACCCAGCGCCAGCGCTTACCGGGGCTTGTCAGCCTGCTCCATGCGGATCACCCGGCCATTGCGAAGCACCACCACGCGACGAAACTGCTGGCCGCTGAACTCGTACAGCCACTCCTGCACTGGCACCACCAGTTGCGTCGCTATGCGACCATCGCCGTAGCGTCCGTGAGGCGCCTGCCACTCTACCCGGCTGGACAGGGGCTCGCCGCAGCGGGCGACCACTTCATATTCACTGGTGCCGACGTCAATGGCCGCCGGTGTACAGGGGCCGGGGCTGCTTCCGGTGAAGCCATAGCCCAGGGTGTCTTCCCG
>CAYMQO010000212.1:0-2103 GCA_964392405.1 uncultured Marinobacter sp. | reverse complement strand
GCGGCCACGGTGCCGTAGTGCTTGCGATAGTGGAAGTTGAAGGCCTTGTGGGCAATCTGTTTTGCGTCCTGATCATCCCCGAACAGCACTTCAAAGATATCGGTGCGGGAGATCTTGCGGTCGGCCCGCACTTTCGGGTGCAGTCTGGCGAATTCCCGCACATAGGCTACCAGGCGGGCGTCCTCCGGCGTCTTGCTGTCCTCGGGCGACAGCATCCGGTCCATCAGGCCCAGCTCCCGGAACTCCGGCAACATGTCGTCCACCGCGTGATACATGGCATCAAGGGTGTCTACCAGCGTCGCGTGCCAGTCGAACAGAATGACCGCAGGTCGGATCAGCCTGACGACGGCCGGGTGCCAGTCTGGCTCAATACGCGGCTCGGGGCGCTCCGGCGGCGGGAACGGCCGTGGCCGGGCTTCCGCCGGGGTGGTGGCGAACTTTTCCGGGTGCTCACGCTCCAGCAAGGCCAGAAGATCCATCAGCTCCTCAAAGCTTTCCACAACGGCGGCCGGGGCGTCCCGGTGACTGAACCAGCTGTCGATGCGCTGGCGCTCCCAGCCCGCACCGTTGTAAAACACGCCTGCAATGCCGGCGTTGGTGGCGGTGAGCATGTCCACATAGCTGTCGCCCAGATACCACGCCTCGGCATCCGCCGGCTTGCCCAGTTTTTCCAGCGCCTTGAGCAAAACCTGGGGATCCGGCTTGTACTGTGTGACATCATCGGCGCAGACGGTCGCATCAAACAGATCCGCCCAACGGCCTTCGTCCACCGTTTCCAGTTCACGGTCAAGAAACTCCCGGTTGCGGTTGGTAGATACCGCCAGCCGGATGCCCATGGCTTTCAGTGCCGTCAGATATTCGTAGGCGCCGGGCTGGAAGGGTTTGACCTGGCCAAAGTACTTGCGATAGCAGTCGTTATAGGCCTGATGGGCAATAAGGCGCGCCTCCCGGTCATCACCGAAAACCGCATTGAAGATGTCCGTGCGGGATACCCGTCGCTCCGCCAGAATCCGCGGGTGCAAACGCCGGAAGATCCGGATGTAGCGTACCAGCCGGGCATCGTCCGGCGTGCGGCACTGGTCCTCCGGCAGCAGGCGCTCTACCAGCCCCAGATCTTCCAGCTGTGGCAGCATGTCTTCCATGGCACTGAACATGGCATCATGGGTGTCCACCAGGGTGCCGTGCCAGTCAAAGACGATCACCGACGGTGGCCGCAAACCCTCACTCAACGTCACCATACTGGAACTCCTCAGGGGTTACCCGGGCCGATCCTGCCAGGCGCGGCAGGATCCTCTTGCCTTTCAGTAAAACCCAAACCACTGCAATGCTCAAAGTCGGACGGAAGTGTGTTTGCAGCCGCTTCCTCTGCCGGGGGTATGTTGCTATGCTCAAACCGTGAAGGCAGTCCTATAACACTTATAAAATCCGGCCAAACAAGCGGGCGTCATTCATGAACTGGAAGCTGCTGCTGCCCTACGATTTCTCGCCGATTACCATCCTGGCCTATCTGCTGGCTGCCAGCGGTTATCTGGTAGCGCTGCGGCTGATGCCAGCGGATGAGCGCCCGGGGCCAGTTCGCATCTTTGCCTACTTCCTGGGACTGGTGCTCTGCTACGGGGTGATGCAGACCTGGTTCGACTACTACTCCCAGTACATGTTTTTCGTCCACCGCGGCCAGCATCTGATTTTGCATCATCTGGGGCCGATGCTGATGATGCTGTCCAATCCGCTGCCCATATTCCGCTTCTGGCACCGGCAGCTGGCGCCGGTACTTGGCTTGTGGACGCTGCCCATCCGCTGGGCTTACCGCATCATCCAACAGCCTCTGATCGCCGCGTTCCTGTTCGCCGGACTGGTGTATTTCTGGCTGTGGCCCACCGTCCATTTCGACGCCATGCTCAGCCGTGATCTCTACTGGATTATGAACTGGAGCATGTTCCTCGATGGCCTGTTGTTCTGGTGGCTGATTTTTGATCCCCGCTCACCCCACGACACCCCGTCTCTCGGGTATGGCCGGCGCATATTTTTGCTGGTGCTGGTGGCGGTACCCCAGATGGTACTGGGCGCCTGGATCGTCTTCAGTCGGGGCATGGTCTATGACGT
>CAYMQO010000211.1:0-4364 GCA_964392405.1 uncultured Marinobacter sp. | reverse complement strand
GTCCGCGAAACCCTGGAAGAAACCGGCCTGCTGGTGACCAACGTGCGCTACTGGAAATCCCAGCCCTGGCCCTTTCCCCATCAGTTAATGCTGGGGTTTTTCGCTGACTACGAGTCCGGTGAGCTGGTGCTGCAGGAGGACGAAATTGTCGAGGCTGACTGGTTTACCCCCGACGACCATCCGCCGATTCCCCCGGAGGGCACCATTGCAGGCCAGCTGATCCGGGAAATGAAAAAGGAACTGCAGGGGGAGGGCCAGGCTTGAACCCTGTCACGCCGGGCCGGGTGCCTGAGGTTCTGGTTTTCGATTCGGGTATCGGTGGCCTGAGCATTGCCCGGTGTGTGCACCAGCTGGTACCCGCCGCCCGGCTTACCCATCTGGCGGACAATGCGGGCTTTCCATACGGCAACCAGCCAGAACAGACCGTGATTGAGCGAACCGCCAGTCTGGTCA
Source organism: uncultured Marinobacter sp. (assembly GCA_964392405.1). Lineage (GTDB taxonomy): Bacteria > Pseudomonadota > Gammaproteobacteria > Pseudomonadales > Oleiphilaceae > Marinobacter. The sequence goes on along the minus strand of CAYMQO010000211.1, from coordinate 3,911 downwards.
CTGAGCAGTTGCGCCAGCGGCCCTGCGACGTGGTCATCGTTGCCTGTAACACCGCCAGTACGGTTGCGCTGCCGGCGCTCCGTGCCGCCACCCCGGTACCGGTGGTTGGCGTTGTCCCCGCCATCAAACCCGCCGCTGCACTGTCCCGCAACCGCCGGATCGGGCTGCTGGCCACTCCCGCAACCATTCGCCGGCCCTATCTGCAGCGTCTGATTGACGAGTTTGCGGCGGACTGTCAGATAGAGCGGATAGGGCACCCGGAACTGGTCACCTGGATTGAAGACTGGGCCCGCGGCCAGGCTATTCCCGAAGCATCCCTGTCCGCAGCGCTGCAGCCGTTCCGCGACGCGGAAATCGATACGCTGGTGCTCGGCTGCACCCACTATCCTTTGATCACGGACATGCTGCAGGAGCTGCTGCCTGACGTCAGCTCCTGGGTGGACTCCGGCGACGCCATCGCCCGTCGCACCCTGTACCTGCTGGAGCAGGCCGGCTTTGACCGGCAGGAGGTCCAGCGATTTCAGTCGACTGGCCACCGCTGCCTGTTTTCCGGACCTGTCACCGCTCATATTGACCGGTTTCTCGCGGGGCAGGGCTTCTTTCGCGGGTAGTACGTTGGTCTAATTCATCAGGTCACCCTGCCATGGTCAGATAGGGTAATCTACCTACGACAGGCAATGCGGACCTGTCTCCGGTTGGCCAGGGTGCGGCTTCCGGTAGCGTCTCGGAGACGCCAGGTGTTACGGTGCTGACAACAAGTTCTGTTCCAACAATTCCGACAACTCAGTAACAGACTCTGTAAAGCAAGGGGGAACAATGTCTGATAACAAGCTATACCCGGTACCCGAACAATTCGCCAAACGAACACTGCTCAACCGTGAAAAGTACGAGCAGATGTACAAACAGTCCATCGATGACCCCGATACCTTCTGGGGCGAACACGGCAAGCGCCTGGACTGGATCAAGCCCTACACCAGGGTCAAGAACTCCACCTACGACTACGACAAGCTGTCCATCAAATGGTACGAGGATGGCGTACTCAACGCCTCGGCCAACTGCCTGGATCGCCATCTGGAAAAGCGTGGTGATCAGACCGCCATTATCTTCGAAGGGGATGACCCCGCCGACTCCCGCAACGTCACCTATCGCGAGCTGCACGCCGAGACCTCACGGTTCGCCAACGTGCTGAAGTCACTGGGCGTGCGCAAGGGCGATGTGGTCACCATCTACATGCCGATGATCGTCGAGACTGCCGTCGCCATGCTCGCCTGTGCCCGAATCGGCGCCATTCATTCCGTGGTCTTCGGGGGTTTCTCGCCCGAGGCCCTGGGTGCCCGGGTGACCAACGGTAAATCCCGGTTCGTGATTACTGCCGACGAAGGCCTGCGCGGCGGGCGCAAGATCCCCCTGAAGAAGAACGTGGACATCGCGCTGCAGCGCGACTCCGTACCGGATGTAGACAAGGTCATCGTGGTCAGCCGCACCGGCGCCGATATACCCATGCAGGACGGTCGCGACGTCCGTTACGAAGACCTGATGAAAGAGGCGCCCGCCGACTGCCCGCCAGAGCCCATGGGCGCGGAAGATCCGCTGTTCATGCTGTACACCTCCGGCTCCACCGGCGCCCCGAAAGGCGTACTCCATACCACCGGCGGTTATCTGGTCTATGTGGCCATGACCCATGAGTACGTCTTCGATTATCAGGACGGTGACGTCTACTGGTGTACCGCAGACTTCGGCTGGGTGACCGGTCACAGCTACATTCTTTACGGTCCGCTGGCCAACGGCGGCATTACGGTACTGTTTGAAGGCGTACCCAATTACCCGGACAGCTCCCGCATGGGGCAGGTGGTGGACAAGCACAAGGTGAACGTGCTCTACACCGCGCCCACGGCCATCCGCGCCCTGATGGCCGAAGGCGACGGCTGCATGGCCGGCACCACCCGCAGCAGCCTGCACCTGCTGGGCTCGGTGGGTGAGCCCATCAACCCCCAAGCCTGGGAATGGTACCACCGGGTGGTCGGTGACAGCCGCTGCCCCATTGTAGACACCTGGTGGCAGACCGAAACCGGCGGCATCCTGATTGCGCCGCTGCCCGGCGCAGTCGACCTCAAGCCCGGTTCGGCGATGATACCCTTCTTCGGCATCAAGCCGGGGCTGGCAGACAGCGACGGCAACCTGCTGGAAGGCGCTGCGGAAGGCAACCTGGTGATTCTCGATAGCTGGCCCGGCCAGATGCGGACCATCTACGGTGACCACGAGCGCTTCAAGCAGACCTATTTCAGCGCCTATCCCGGCATGTACTTCACCGGCGACGGTGCCCGCCGCGACGAAGACGGCCACTACTGGATCACTGGCCGCGTCGACGATGTACTGAACGTATCCGGGCACCGCCTGGGAACTGCCGAAGTGGAAAGCGCCCTGGTCGCCCACGACAAGGTCGCGGAAGCCGCCGTGGTTGGCTATCCCCATGAAATCAAAGGGCAGGGGATCTACGTGTACGTCACCCTGGTGCACGGGGTCGAAGCCACTGAAGAGCTGCGCAAGGAACTGGTCCAGTGGGTACGGAAGGAGATCGGACCCATCGCGTCACCGGACGTCATCCAGTGGGCCCCGGGCCTGCCCAAGACCCGTTCCGGCAAGATCATGCGCCGCATCCTGCGCAAAATTGCGGCCAACGAGCATGACCAGCTGGGTGATACCTCGACCCTGGCGGATCCCAGCGTCGTGGACGAGCTGATCAGCCAGCGGGCCTTCAAATAAGGCCGACCTGAAGGCAGTTATTGCAACGCCCGCCTTTGTGCGGGCCGGACAGACACAACGGCGCCCGCAGGGCCATCCTCTGCGGGCGCCGTTGTGTTTAGGGCAGACTGCTGTGTTTAAGGTAGAATAACCGCGATACGTCTGCAGACGATCAGGATTTCATCCTGCAGTAGCCCGCCGCTGGCGGTGAGTAAGATCCGTACCACAAGAGGAAGTCCGTGGATGACTCAACATCTCATCATTGCCGATGACCACCCCCTGTTCCGTGCCGCCCTTCGTCAGGCGGTCAGCCAGGCTGTCCCGGACGCAGAAGTGGTCGAGGTGGAGAGCATCAAATCCCTGCAGGCGGCTGTAGAGAAAAAGGCGGACGCTGACCTGGTGCTACTGGACCTGAACATGCCCGGCGCCCACGGCTTCTCCGGCCTGGTATTTCTGCGCGGCCAGTACCCGGGCCTGCCGGTAGTGGTGGTATCTGGCTCCGAGGATCTGCAGGTCATGCGCCGCTCCATCGACTATGGCGCCTCCGGATTCATCCCCAAATCCGCACCGCTCCCCGTCATCACCAGCGCCATCCAGGCCGTACTGGAAGGTGACATGTGGCTACCCGACGGCGTCGCTGAAAAACTCGAACAGATGCAGGCCGAAAGCACCGACTTCTCCGAACGACTGGCATCCCTGACCCCGCAACAGTTCCGGGTACTGGGAATGCTGGCGGAAGGCATGCTCAACAAACAGATCGCCTACGACCTGGACGTCTCGGAAGCCACCATCAAGGCCCACATCACCGCAGTCTTCCGCAAACTCGGCGTCCGCAACCGCACCCAGGCCGTCATCGCTATTCAGCAGATGGAACTGGACCCATCGGATACCTCCCTGTCCCGATGAGCCAGAGGGGAATCAGCGCTGGACAAACTCCAGACGCCCAGGTGCAACCCGAAGATCCATATTCGCCATACCCATCAAGCGGGCGCCCAGACTGGTGTCATCCAACCGGTAAACCGGAACCGTCTCCAACATCTGAGCCACCACCCGCATCACGTTATCCGTAACCGGAGCAAGCTCTCCACTGCTGAAATAGGGCGTATTCACACTACTCTCAAGCAACCGCAAACGCCGGATATAAATCGCCCGCTCCTGACTGTCATACA
>CAYMQO010000210.1:0-4382 GCA_964392405.1 uncultured Marinobacter sp. | reverse complement strand
ATCTTCTGCGCCAACCTGCAGACCGCACACCATGTGACTGATGCCAGCCCCATCTATCATCAGCTGGATGTGTCCGGGTTTCTGCCCCATGAGCGCGCCATGCTGGACCGCCTGATTGACGAAATGGGGGCGATTGATGCCTTCCGTGAGATCAACAAGCAGAGCAATCAGTTCACCTGGTGGCCCGAGTGGGAGGGCGGTGAGCGCAAGAATGTCGGCATTCGCGCGGATTACCAGTTGCTGACTCCCGGCATCCGCAAAACCACTCGTGACGGATGGATTGACGATAAGGCCCGGTTCTCGGACCACGCCCCGCTGATTATGGATTACGATATCGATATCGGCTTCTAGGTCAGCCCTCTTTCGGCTCTTAAAAAAAGCGCGCCCGTTTGCACCGGCGCGCTTTTTTGTTTCTGAGGCAGGCGGGGTTTATTGCGCCAGCGCTGCTTTCTGGATCTCGAACAGCTGATCAATGCCTTGCCGGGCCAGAACCAGCATACGATCCAGCTCTTCCTGGGCAAAGGGCGCGCCTTCGGCGGTGCCCTGAACTTCTATAAAGCCGCCGCGGTCGGTCATGATCACGTTCATATCGGTTTCCGCTGCAGAGTCTTCGGGGTAGTCCAGATCCGCTACCGGCGTGCCCTGGTAAATGCCAACTGAAAGCCCCGCTACCATCTGCTTCAGCGGCGATGCAGTCAGACGGCCTTCGTTCACCAGAAAATTCAGCGCATCCACCAGGGCCACACAACCGCCGGTAATGGCTGCCGTTCGGGTGCCGCCATCGGCCTGGATCACATCGCAGTCAATGGTGATTGTATGCTCGCCCAGTGCCGTCAGATCCACCGCTGCTCTCAGCGAGCGGCCAATCAGGCGCTGGATTTCCACGGTACGGCCGCCCTGCTTGCCCCGGGCCGCTTCCCGGCCCATACGGGTGCCGGTGGAGCGGGGCAGCATGCCGTATTCTGCGGTTATCCAACCCTGACCTTCGCCCCGCAGGAATGGCGGTACCTTGTTCTCTACCGAAGCGGTGCAGATCACCCGGGTGTCACCGAACTCCACCAGCACAGAGCCTTCCGCGTGACGGGTAAAATGACGGGTGAGTCGCACGTCGCGAAGCTGTTCGGGCTGTCGGCCACTGGGTCGCATAGTTAATCCTTCTGGTCTGGAAGTGAGCAATGGCTGGCGGTCCAGCCACTGAAAAGAACGATAATGAAAGGGGCCGGAGTATAACACGGGCGTCGTGGACGTCCTTCAGCAAGGGGTAGAGGATTTCACCCACGGCAAACTGATAGACTGGTGAAATCGTTGAAGGAGATATCCGGGAGCCATCATGATCAGAAGCATGACCGCATTCGCGCGCCAGCAGGATCAGGCCCAGTGGGGCGTGCTGACCTGTGAGCTGCGTACTGTAAACCACCGTTATCTGGAATTTTCGTTCCGCCTGCCAGAGGGCTTGCGAGAACTTGAAAACGGATTCCGCGAGCATCTGCGCAAGACTCTGGGGCGCGGCAAGGTAGACGTTACTATTCGCCTGCAGAGCTCTGACGAGAGCGATACCGACCTGATCATCAATAACCGGCTGGCGGAATCCCTCAACGAAGCCATTAACCACGTCAACCGCATACTGGACAACCCCGCTCATATCAGTGCCCTGGATATACTGCGCTGGCCCGGCATCCTGGACCGGGAAGAGCAGGACCTGACGCCGGTCATGACCGCGGCGGAGGCGCTGTTTCAGCGCACGGTAGAAGAACTGGTGGAGGTGCGGGCGCGGGAAGGCGAGCGCCTGCGGCCGCTGTTTGATGACCGGTTAACCACCATGGCGGACCTGGTCAGCCGGGTGCGGGAGCGCATGCCCACACTGATCAGCGCCCAGGAAGCAACCCTGCGGGAAAGGTTCCGGCAGGCCTCCGTCGAGCTGGATCCGGACCGGCTTACCCAGGAAATGGTCATACTGGCCCAGAAGTCCGACGTAGCAGAGGAAATGGACCGGCTGGAAGCCCACCTCAGCGAAGTGCGGGAAACCCTCCAGCGCAACGACGCCATTGGCCGTCGCCTCGACTTTCTGATGCAGGAACTTAACCGCGAGGCCAACACCCTCAGCAGCAAATCCATCGACGCAGAGGTAACCCGCATAGCGGTGGATATGAAGGTCTTGATCGAGCAGATGCGGGAGCAGGTGCAGAATATCGAATAGGAGCCAGTGGATACGCCAGGCTCTCTATCACAAGGCTTACAAGCACATTTACCCGACACCCGCACTCTCACCAACTCCTTCGCCGCCACGGACGTGGCAGTGGTGCATGCCGGGTGTGCCAAACGATGCAGGGATCTGCTCAAGAAATCGCCTCCTCAGCCGTTAACGTCAGTCGCAGCGTTTATAACCTGTCACGCCGCAAAGCCTGAGGAGCGCGAGTGTATCCGTGCTGACCAGCATGATTGATATGGAAACCGGCATGCGCGGTTTTGTGGTGGCCGGTGACGACGCCTATCTGGAACCGTTTGTTGCGGGCAGGAAAGCGTTCAGTCAGACCGTAACCGAACTCAAGCAGACCGTCAGCGATAACCCGGCGCAGGTCAGGCGGCTTGAGGAAATTGAGCGGCTGGCAGCGAACTGGCACCGGCAGGCGGCCGAGCCGCAGATCGCCATGCGCCGTCAAATCGAGGCTGGCCAGGCGACCATGAGCGACGTAACAGCACTGCTTCAGCAGGGACATGGAAAGCGCAATATGGATGGCATTCGGGATATCGTTGAGGCCTTTATTGATGAGGAAGCACTGCTGATTGAGGCTCGTCGTCAGGAGGCGGGTGATATCGCCGCCAATACCATCGCTGCGGCCATCATCGGCAGCCTGATTGCCGTCCTTCTGGTGGCGGTTGTGGGCTTTGTTATTACCCGCAACATTCGCAGGCAGGTGGGTGGCGAGCCGGCGGAGCTTGAGCGGATCTCACGGCAGATCGCCAGCGCATCAGAGCAGCAGAGTTCGACCTCATCAGAAATCAGCGAGCGGGCCGGTGATATCCGCAACCAGTCCGAACAGACCGGTGCCGCTGCGAGACAGATTGCACAGGCGACCGAGGAGCTGTCCGAGCTTGCCGTCAAACTGAACGACGAGGTCGCCCGGTTCAGACTGTAAGCGCCTGGTCGCCAGGGCCGCTATCTCAGGGTAACGGCAGCTACCGGTTGCTGCCGTTACCCATCTGCGTTTTAACCAGCGTCGGGCTTGATCGCCAGCAGATCGGTCCGCAGGCGGGTGAGCACCTTTTCTGCGGTATTGCCGATGACCTTCGCGGCCAGTCCCGTTTTACCACTGGTGCCCATCACCACCATATCGGCCTTGATCCGGTTGGCGACGCTGGGAATGATTTTTTGCGCCGGGCCGGAGGTGATATGGACGTGCTCCGGTTTTATGCGCCAGGTCTGGCACAGGTGCTCAACCCGGGGTTTGAGTGCGGCTTGCCGCTTGCGGTCGCGGGCGACCATATCCACCAGGTCCAGGTCGGCGACGATGACGGATGTATGAAGTGCATGTACCAGGTGCAGGTCGGTCTCCATGGCGTCTGCCAGCTGCCGGGCCTCGGCGATAATGCGGGTATCCAGCGCTTTCTTGGCCGGCTTCGCTGAACTCAGGTCCACCGCCGCCAGGATCGGGCTTGCCCGGTTCCACTTCTGTTCTGCCACCAGCATCACCGGCGCCGGGCAGGAGCGGATCAGGTGCCAGTCGGTGGGTGTATAAAAGAAGGTCTCGGTCCGGTTTCCGGTTTTTACCACCGCATCGACAGCAGACTTCTGGCACCGTTCGATGATCCAGTCATGGATGCGTTTGGTCCAGATCGTGGTAGCCTCAACCTTCAGGTCGGCGCTGTCGCTCAACGCCAGCATCTGCTCAAGCCAGCGCTGACGGGCGGCGACAATGGCGTCGCGCAGTTGCTGCCGTTCGGTGTCGTCGTCGGACAGTGCTTCAAGATATTCATGGGCAAAAGCGACAACCTCAAGCCGTGCCCCGGTAGCCCGGGCCAGTTCCATACCCCGGGTCAGGGCGACCTGATGCCGGTGGTCCGGGTCCATAATGATCAGCAGTGTTTTCATTCGCTCATTCCATCGCAAATTCAGTGACTTTTGCCGATCTTACCAGCAACCAGCCTGACGGGATGCGGAGATAAGTCAAAGGCCGTATAATTTGCCGCTTTCTTGATCCAGGCCGGCATGGTAGCCACCAAGCTTTCGGAGTATTGAATATGAGTCAGTCCGGCGAGCAGGGAACCCTGTACGTGATTTCTGCCCCCTCCGGTGCCGGCAAGACCAGCCTGGTGGGAGAGATGATCCGCTCAGATTCACGCCTTGGGGTGTCAATCTCTCACACCACCCGCCCCATGCGCCC
>CAYMQO010000209.1:1512-4407 GCA_964392405.1 uncultured Marinobacter sp. | reverse complement strand
CGAGCACCTGGAGGCGGTGAGCCGGATGCTGGAGTCCATGGCGAAGAAGTGATCGGTTTTACCGGTCCAGCAGCTCCGCCAGGGTTTCGCCCATAAGCTGGTAGCCGCGCTCACCGGGGTGATAGCCGTCGGCTGCCAGTAACCCGGGATCGGTAACGGTAGGGTAGCAGAGATGAACAAAGGCATCGGGCTGCGTTTGCGCCAGGTCCTGGTAAACCCTGTCCAGTTGCCGCGCCCGCCAGCCCATCACCTGCCGCAACGGCGACGGCAGCGCAGTGAACTGATCCATGGGCGGCACACTCAGCAGTCCAAGGGGTCCGGGAAACCGGGCCGTTAAGTCTTTGCGTAGTGCCAGTACCTGCTGCCGATAGCGGTGCCGTGGGGTTAGCCCTGTGGTGTCGTTGACGCCCATGCTCAGCAGGACCAGGTCCGCCTCCGGCAGGGCGGACAGATCCAGTTGTGCCATCAGCTCGGCGAGGGTGGCACCGTTGATGCCGTAGCTGTGCCAGGCCGTGGTTTTCCCGGTTCGCTGGTGAAGGCGTTTTGCCAGCTGACTGGCCAGCCCCTGATCGTGGCTTTGTACGCCAACGCCCGCTGCGGTGGACTCGCCAAGTACCAGAACGCGCCGCTCAGGCTCGCCGGCGCCGTACTGACCCTGGGGCGCACCGCCCGCCTCGGGTAGCCGCACGGTGGTCCGGCGGGCTTTGCGGCCCTGGTATAGCAGCACCGGGGAAAGAACGGCGACGGTGAGCCAGAAAGGTAAGTGCATGGTTATCCTACAAATATTCGTTTGGCCAGAGGCATACCCCGCAGGCCAGTGATAGCCAGGGTGGTCAGTAGCCCGCCGATCATGGCACCGACCACACCGCAGGTCATGACATCCTGACCGGTCAGGTACAGTCCGGGAATACGGGTTTTAGGCTTCAGCCAATCCTGCTCAAACCGTTCCGGCGTATGGTCCAGCCCGTAGATCTCACCGCTCTGATAGCGACAGAAGTAGTTGGTAGACAGAGGGGTGGACAGCTCGTAGTAATCCACCTTGCCCCGCAGGTGCGGCAGCTTCTGGTAGAGTTTTTCCAGCAGTCGTTGGGCATAGGCTTCTTTCATCGCTTCGTAATCATCGCCCCGTTTTCCCCAGGGTTTGTCGGCCCAGGCTTCGTACCATTCGAATGGACCGGGAGCGATGATTTCTATGGTGGCCCGCCCCGGATAGCGCCGGGCAAAATCCGGGTCCTTCGCGGACGGGAATGAGATGTAAGTCATGGGGATGTCGTGGTCCTCCGGCGATGCCAGAAAATCCCCGATCTGCTTCTCGTAATCTGCGCCCGGATAGATCCAGAAGTTGGTTTTCGGTAGCTGCAGGTTCTCGGCGGTGTCCTGCAGGCCAATATACAGGCATACAGTCGCCATGGCCGGCTGTACCCGTTTCAGGTGCTGCTGGTAGTCGGCTTTATGAGGGGCGTGGTCCGGGAGCAGGGTATTAAAAGTGTTGAAAGCACCCGCATTACTGATCACTACCGGCGAGCGTACCTCATGGCCATCCTTCATGCGGACCCCCGCAGCCCGGTCATCCTCAATCAGGATATTGGCGACATCGGCATAGGTGAACACCTCACCGCCGCTTTGCTGGATAACCGGAATAATATTTTTCGCAATCTCCGAGGCACCCCCGACCGGGTAATACCCGCCGTGCAGATAATGCTGGGCGACGATCGCATGAATCATGAAGCTGGATTCTGCCGGTGGCAGGCCGTAGTCACCCCACTGGCCCGAGAGTACCCCGATCAGTTCCTGATTGCTGGTCAGGCTCTCCAGCACCTCGCGGGTGGTCCGGTTCAGGTACTCCGGCATGGATCGTTTGGTTAGCGGGCGCAGCGAATTGGTGATCAGCTCTGGCAGAATCTTGGCCAGAACGACATGGGGCACGGCTTTGGCGACCTTGTTCAGATAGCTGAAGTAGGTGTCGATGGCCTGCTCTTCACCGGGGAACGCCGCCTTGAGTCCGGCCTTGAAGGCCTTCGGCCCGGCCACCAGATCCACATGACGGTCGCCCAGGAAAATGCGGTCGTAGTGCGGGTCCATCGCCGCCCACTTCAACTTGCCGTCGGTAATGTGGTCGAACAGCCGTTTACCCAGGGTGTGGTCTGAGCCCATATCGCCGATATAGTGCACGCCCACATCCCATTCATAGCCGTTGCGATCGTAGCTGTGGGTAAAACCACCGGCGGTATAGTGCTGCTCGAACACGGCGACCTTCCTACCCATCCTGCTCAGACAGGCTGCTGTGGTCAGCCCGCCAATGCCGGAACCGATAACGATGGCATCGTAGGGGCCGTCGAGACGGTTGGCCCGGTAGCGCCGGCCGACTCGAAGGGTGCTGGGTTTGGGGCTGGTCATGGTCAGGACTCCTGCTTCGGGATTGAAGAGGGCGTGCGGGCCCCCTTCTGAAAGATTTCAAGAACGGCGTTTGTCAGCCGGGGCTCCTGTTCCGGACCAGGCAGATGTCCGTCAATGGAGAGCAGCGCAAAGCCATGAACCAGTGACCAGGCGCTGGCGGTCAGCTGGGCCAGGGGGGCATCAATCAGCTCACCCGCCTGCTGGCCCCGGGCCAGTGTCTGCTCGAGAACCTGAAAAGCTTCAAGACCCGCCTGGTCCAGCGCCGGATGCTCACCTCTGGGCAGCACGCAGCCACCAAACATCAACCGGTACAGATTCGGCTCCGCCCGGGCGAAGTCAATATAGGCCTGCCCAATGCGCTGCAGCGCCGGCAGCGACTGCGGATGATCATCGGCCAGCATGCGATCGCGCAGCTGGTTGAAGCCGATCACCGCCAGCTCTGCCAGCAGACTGTCCCGGTCCCTGAAGTGACGGTACAAAGCCGGGCCACTGACCCCA
>CAYMQO010000209.1:0-1412 GCA_964392405.1 uncultured Marinobacter sp. | reverse complement strand
TCCCGTACCTCTCTACCCGGTGTGCGCCCGCATCTTCCCGTTCCTTGGCTGTTTAATGACAAGGTCCCGGCCAATCGATTTATCTATATCCATAATGGTAACTACCCCGCTAACACCGATGGATGCCTTCTGATCGGGCATTCCCGGGCCGAAGATTTTGTTGGCCGTAGTGTTGATGCACTGAGGGGATTCAAGAAATTTCTGGATCGTGTAGGCATTGACAAGGTGAGGTTAAAAATCACATCGGATTATGAGCAAGTGGAAGGCAGGAGCATGGCCGGATGAAACGCAGAGAGTTTATTGGATCAATATGGGCGCCAATACTATCACTCGTCATGGGTCTGATTAGCTTCCCGGTGAGTACAAGCGGCGCCGAAGGCTCTTTCGCGGTCCATATCCCGGAAGCTCTCGAGCTGGAATACGCTCGTAAAACCGATAATCCTGATTTTGTCAGTTTTTCAGGTGAGGTTACCGTGCCGGGCCTTCTGCTGGCCTACTGGGAGCTGCTGTATATCGATGAGCGCCCCCTTTCCGAAAGCGAGCCACTGCGGCAGCTGAAATTTCGGTTTTACCCAGCATCAAACGGCAGCCAGTTGATGCCTTCTTTCTCTTTCGGAGCAGAAGCCGGAAGCTCGCCAATTACACGCGTGTTCCTGTACCAGAATCGTCATAAGGACAAAATACTTGATGAGTTCGTGACCGATTTCCATGAGCATGGGCACGAGACAAAAGAATTATTGTCCGTGTTTGAGGGTGGCTCGGACGAGTTCCTGCTGGCTGATGACGGTGCCATGATACAGCCGGTAACCATGACGTTATCCGGGCTCGCATCGTTTATTGAAGGCGGACACCTGTTCACTTTTGCCCGGACGGAAAGTGTGGAATCCATTCCAGCCAGCGATTATCTATGGACCTTGATCCCTGACGCCCATTCCAGTAATTACATGGCTCGCCCCTGGGAGACACATCTCATGGCCCCTGAAAAAGTCACACTGTTCGACAAGCCGGGCGGAGTTGCCCTGCTTGAGATTCCGGCTGGAACCCACTCACTCATCAAGAACGGAGCCGAGCGGGACGGGTGGGTCCCGGTGCTGTTTCAGCGCGACGAGCCTGACGACGACCTAATCGGTTACCTGCGCTCGGACGAGGTTTTTCCCGTCAACTAGAGGTCTTTTCGAACGGAAGGCAGGGCACCGCGTACCACTGCGGGCCCGCCCAAACCGTCAGAGAGCTACCATCCGTTCAGAACTCGGCGTTGCCTGGGCCCCCAACTCAACCCCAACCACCGTCTGCAACTTCTCCAACTGACTCTGCAACATCCCGATCGGCCGGGTGCCTTCCAGGGTGAGGGCGATATCCAGCGCGTCACCGACGTTCTCCATGGCCATCCGGGTGATCCGGAAGCCGCGGAT